>DASROK010000515.1:0-6915 GCA_035646915.1 Gemmatimonadaceae bacterium | reverse complement strand
GTATCATTGCTCAGTCTGGTCGGCGTCCTGATCGCCTATCTGATTGCGCGTTCGCTCTTCTAGGAGACAAAGACAATGATAGGCAATCTTGGCTTCCCCGAGATCATGATCATTCTGGTGATCGTGCTTCTTCTGTTCGGTGCGAAGCGCATCCCCGAAATCGCAGGCTCGATGGGGAAGGGCATCAAGGAATTCAAGAAGAACATCAACGAGGCAACGCGGGAGATCGACGAACCCCCGCGTTACGACAACCGGCTCAACTCATCTGATCTCGACACTCGCCCACGCTCGGCCGAACGCACCGCCGAGCCGGACAGGCCTGAGCCAAAAAGGTTGATCTAGGTTAGAACAGAAAAAAGCAGTCAGAAGCCGCAAGAAGCACAGTCGTTAGTCCTTAGTCCAAGCGCTTGGACTTAGAACTAAGAACTATGCTTCTTGCGGCTTCTGACTGCTTTTTTTCAGGTTATTGCGCAAGTTGTCTTTGCGCCGCCTCTATCTCTTTGCGCCGATCGACGACTGTCGCATTCTCACGAAGGTTCTGCAGAAAATCACGCACTCTCTGCTGGCGCAGCTGCTGAGTTACTGAAGCGCGCTGCGCCACCTTCTGCTTTTCCCATTCGTCCTTTGCGGTGAGTTTGCGGGTGTTCACTCGCTCGACAAAAATTCCGTCGTAAACGCGAATCGGCGCGCTCACTACGCCAATCGGCAGAGAGAATGCAGCGCCTACTGCCTGGTTCAATCGGCCCACCCCTTCGACACCGCCAACCCGTGTGAACGGCGGGCTCTGAACCACGGACATTCCCGCGCCTGACGCAGCCTCCTCGAGCGAAGACTTTGCAGCGTTCGATGCAAACTGCGTCGCGCGCGGCATCAGCTTGTCGAGCTTCTTCTGAATGATCAGCACAGCTTTTACTTCGGGCGTTGCCTCTTCGAGCGACGGAATTCCACCCTTGGTGAGCGAATCGAGACGGCCCAGGTAGTAGCCATCTTCTGCGTCGAAGAGCTCGCTGGTCTCACCGATCTTCGCGCCCTGAAATGCCCACGGCCCTACACTCGGCACAAACTTCCCGTCGATCGTGAGTGGATCAGTCTCGACAGCCTTGCCGGTTTTGATCTTGAGTCCGAGTGTGCGTGCAGCTTCGTCAAGAACGCCAGGCTTGTCCGACGATGCCGCAATTTTCGCGAGCTCGTCCGCGCGCCGATCGGTTGCTGTCGCAGCTGAATCGCCCTGGGTAATTGGTAGCAAAATGTGACGAATTGCAATCGTGTCACCCTTGTGCTCGTCTACCTTGATCAGGTGATACCCAAACGGAGTCAAAACCGGCTGCGAGACTTCGCCAACCTTGAGAGCGTAGGCTGCATTCTCGAATTCCGGGACAAATCGTCCCTTCACCCCGCGACCGAGAAAGCCGCCATTTGATGCCGACACTGAATCTGTCGACTCCGCCTTTGCTACATCCTCGAACTTCTCTCCCTTGAGAATGCGGTCGCGAAGGGCAATCAGCCGGTTGCGTGTTGCCGCAGTGTCGGCTGCAGTGACTGCGCGGGGAATGCTGACAACGGAAACCACTGCGCGAGCAGGCCTCTCGAAGTCCTTTTTGTTCTTCTCGTAGTAATCCTTGATCTCCGAAGCCGGCACCGTCACTTCATTGTCGGCAATGAGCTCGGGACGAAACGCGACGTACGACATCTGCGCCGTGTCGCGCGTGTCGCGCCAGATATTCCAGAGACGATCGTCGCTCACGTAGACGTCCGCTGCCACCTGCTCGAAGAGCTTTTCGCGCGGAATCTGGTCGCGGTAGTAAGCCTCGAGCTGGAGCAGAATTCCCTCCTGCCGTGCGGCGGGGCTCGCGAGGAATCGCTGATATTTCGCCGGGTCGAAGCGGCCGTCAGTCTGAAGCTCGGGGCTTTGCGCAAGCTGTGGGGGCGGCGCATACTGGGCGGCTTCGGAAATTTCGTCGCTCGTCACTCGAATTCCGCGGCGGCGGTATTCCTGGCGGAGGAGAACGTCTCCAACGAGCTGTTCGAATGCATCGTCGGCGAGGCGCTTCCGCTCATCGAGTGTGACGCTGCGGCCGGTCTGCTGAGTGGCCTGCTGCTCGAGCTGGTTGATTGCGTTGTACCACGTGGTGGCGAGGACGTCCTCACCGTTCACTGTGGCGACAGCAGTCGACGATGTGACCGGCGCACGTCCAAGAAGTCCCGATGTTTCCGCCAGCAGAAATCCGCCGACGAAGAATATGACGAGGAAAATCCAGATGTACTTTGCGGCGCTCCGCATTGATTGCAGCACGGGGCTTTACTCCTGGCGAAACCAGAAAAAGTGCGTGTTTGTAAGGGGGTCTACAGCCCATCAAACTACCGGCTCCGCACTCGTAAAAGCAAGCCGCGAAGTGACTTACTCCGATTGACTCACGTTACGCGTTCACCGTATCTTGACCGTTCCGTCCCGGGTGAATGAAGAGGGCGGCAGACCATAGAGGATCATTGATGGCGGGATCCACCCGGATCGACGAGCTAAGGCAAAAATTCCACGAGAATCCGCGGCGCTATTTCGCGCCACTTGCCAACGAATACAGGAAAGCAGGCGACCCCGAGCAGGCGATAGCCATCTGCCGGGCGCATCTCGCGCAGCAGCCCGGGCACATGAGCGGTCACGTGGTTTATGGCCAGGCGCTTTACGATGCGCGCCGCGTAGAAGAAGCGCGCGGTGTTTTCGAGAGAGCTCTCGCTCTCGATCCGGATAACGCCATTGTCCTGCATCAGCTCGGTGACATTGCGCGCGAGAAAGGCGAAACAGACGAAGCAAAGCACTGGTATTCACGCGCGCTCGAGGCGGACCCGAGTGACAAGGATGTCGCAGCTTACATCGCCGAGCTTACTGAGCCCACAACTGAAGGCGCTGCAGAGCCTGTCGCGGAAGTTGCCGCAGAGCCGGTCGCGGAAGTTGCGGCAGAGCCTGTCGGAGAAGTTGCGGCCGAGCCGGTAACGGAAGCTCCGATAGAGCTGGAGCCCGTTGAAGTTCCTGCGCCGATCACTCCCGAAATCGCTCCCCAGGAAATCGAGATGGCAGTTGAAGCACCTGCTCCTGTCGAGGAGGAACGGGAGATCGATATTCCATCATTTCCTGAACCTGAAGCCGAGGACGTTGCTGCGCCCGCGGAGGAGGATGTTGCATGGCGCACTACTCCGCCTCACGAAGAATCGCCATTTGTGACGAGAACAATGGCCGAGCTCTACGCGAAGCAGGGTTACCGCGAGGCTGCGCTCGACGTCTACAGACAGCTCGCGCTGCATCATCCAGACGACAAGGACATCTTCGACAGGATCGAAGCCCTGGAACAGGAACCTTCCGCGACAGCTGCGTCTGCCGCTCAACCCGAAGCTCCACCCGAAGCTCCACCAGAAGCTCCACCCGAAGCTTCGGCAAAGCCTAAGCTGAGCGAGCTTCCGTTCGAGCCAATCATTTCTGACATCGCGTCTGAGCCCGAGCCGGAAGCAGTGAAGGATTTCAGTGAGCGTGCAGTGTACGGCGCGCCGCCGGACGAAGATGATGACTTCGTTCAGCCCGAGCAGGCGCCGCACTTTACCGAGATGGAGCTCGGCGGCGACAGCTGGGACACCGATGCGTGGGGCGCAGGATTTTCCCCCGATGAAGACGTCGAAGTCGAATTCACTTCTCCCGACGTAGCCGCCGAAGAACCAAAGGCCGAGCCCGAAAAGACTGAGCCCGAAAAGGTTGAAGCCGAAGCGCCCGAGCCCATTGTGCCGCAGGTCGCACAGCTCGACCCTCAGCCAGTTGAGCTCGAACCCGAGCCAATCGAACCCGCGCCGGTTGCAGAAGTCCCGGCAGCTGAAGAATCAGTCGAAGAAGAGGAAGCCGAAAGCGAGCCGGCATTCGTTGCATACTCGCCGCAGCTTCCCACTGACGAGGAGCTGCCGCACTTCGCCCCGAAAGGACCCACTGTCCGCGAATTCTTCGCAGCACTCGGCGCATTCCGTCCTTCCGAACGCGCAGGAAGCTCGATCACCGCACATGCTGGAATTGCCGCCGCTGCAGCGGAAGAGGCGGAGACGGATTTTCCTCTTGCAACTGATGCGTTCTCGAATCTCTTCGGCGATTCAGCAGTCAGTGAAGACGATTCGCGCGCAGCATTCGCGTTGAGCGGCGCACTGGGCGGCGGAGAACCCGCGCCCGCCACTCCCACGCCACCACGGCCTGCGCCGCAAGTCGAAGCACCAGCTCCCGCGAGTGCCCAGGAATCCGAAGAAGACATTCGCAGATTCAGGGAGTGGCTCGACGGTCTCCAGGAATCGTGAAGATCGCCGTCATCAACGGCCCCAATCTGAATCTTCTCGGAATGCGCGAGCCTGAGCTTTATGGAAACACTACTCTCGCGGAAATCGAGAAGCATCTCACTGCGGTCGCTGGCGATCTCGGAGCTGATCTCACCTTCACACAGTTGAATGGCGAAGGCGAAATTGTCGAATACGTTCACGCGCTCAAGGGAAAAGCTGACGGCGCGCTGGTGAACGCGGGAGCATACTCGCATTCGTCGCTCGCAATTCGTGATGCGCTTGCAGGAGTTCAGGTGCCATTCGTCGAAGTTCACATGACGAACATTTACGCGCGTGAGCAGGAGCGAAGAAAGTCAGCGCTCGCCGATGCTGCCGTTGCTGTAGTGTGCGGGTTTGGTGCCGACAGTTACGAGCTCGCGCTTCGCGGCCTCGTAAAAAAACTTTCCGAAAATGCCTGACCGCCGCCGCGACCGGTTCGCGAGCCTCGGCGCGAAACTCGCGGGAGAGCGCATCGATGCGCTCCTTCTCACGAGTCTTCCGAACATTCGCTACCTCACCGGATTTTCCGGAACCAGCGCGCTCGCTCTCGCAACACGATCGGAGATTCGTCTCATCACGGATTTTCGATACGAGACCCAGGTCGTGGAGGAAGTGGGCGACGTTGCTCAGATCCGCATCGAACCCGTCAGTCTATGGACTGGACTCTGGGAAATTCTCCTCAAGCAAACCTCCATCGAAGTGATCGGCTTCGAGTCGGCGCATCTCTACCATCGAGATTTTCAGCGTCTTCTCACTGACGGCGTGAGGTGGCAGTGGCGTCCGCAGCTGAACATGGTCGAGTCTCTCCGTGAATCGAAAGATCCGGACGAAGTAGAATTGATTCGCGAGGCGGCACGCATCGCGACCGCTGCGCTTGGCAGGACCATTCCTCAAATCATGGAAGGGCAGACCGAGCTCGCGATTGCCGGCACGCTCGAGAAGGCGCTCCGCGATGAAGGAAGCGAGGAGGCACCGTTTCCGCCGATCGTCGCATCAGGCCCGCGTTCGGCACTGCCGCATGCGCGCGCGTCGTCGCGAATGGTGGAAAAAGGCGATCTTCTGCTTGTCGATTTCGGGGCTCAGTACAAAGGATATTGCTCAGACATAACCCGCACCTTCATAGTAGGGGTGCCGACACCTGAACAAATCGATATTTACCAGGTAGTGCGCGACGCGAACCACATCGCCTCCCATTCTGTCAGGGCCGGAATGACGGGAATGGCTGCCGATGCGCTCGCCCGGCGCTACATTGACGCGCAGGGGCACGGGGACGCCTTTGGCCACAGTCTCGGGCACGGGCTCGGCCTGGAGGTTCATGAATCACCCCGGCTGGCCAGGACCGCGGAAGCGGCTTTGGTGGCGGGGGCGGTAGTCACGATCGAGCCGGGAATTTACCGGCCGGGGTGGGGAGGCGTCCGTATAGAGGACGACGTCCATCTCTCAGAGAATGGTCCGCAGATCCTTACGAACTTTTCCCGGGAGCTGATAGAAGTCGCATGAAAAGACATCGCCCTTGGCAGGCCGTCATGAGATCGATTTCATGATCGATCTGCGGTATGTGAAAAAGCTCCTCGAGATGATCGACGCATCGTCGGTCAACTCGATCGAGATCACGTCGGAAAAAGGCGTGAAAATCAGGATATCGAAATCGGCGCGCGCCATTCAGATGGCAGCTCCGATGCAGATGATGGCACCGCCCGCAGCGCCGGCTCTTCAGGCACCTCCTGCTTCGCAGGCAGCGCCCGAACCGGCAAAGCAGGAGGCGCCAAAACCGCGGTACCTCGAAGTGAAATCGCCGATGGTCGGGACGTATTACTCCGCTCCCGAGCCCGGCGCAAGACCGTATTTATCCGTGGGCGATCGTATCTCGAAAGGACAAATTCTCTGCATCATCGAAGCAATGAAAATCATGAATGAAATCGAATCAGAATTCGATGGCGTAGTGAAGGAAATCCTTGCCCAGAACGCGCATCCTGTCGAATACGGACAGGTGCTTTTCCGTATCGACAATGGCTGATCCAGTCTCCGAAGTACTCACGAACCAGGCAGGTCCCGCGTTCGACTATCGTTCTGTTCTCAGGCAGATGCTCGAGCAGAACGCGTCGGATCTTCATCTCAAAGTCGGATGTGCACCGACCCTTCGCGTGAATGGCGAGCTCAAGAATCTGCCAATGGCGCCGATGCGGTCGGACGACATGAAGACTCTGGCCGACCAGATCATGCCGCCAAAGCGGCAGAAGGAATTCGGCGAGATGAAGGAAGCCGACTTTGCACTCGGCGTCCCGGGAATCGGCCGGTTCAGAGTGAACGCGTATCAGCAGCGCGGAACCATCGCCTATGCATTCCGAATCGTTCCGTTCCAGGCGCACACAATTGCCGAGCTCAACCTTCCATCGGTGCTCGAGACAATCGCGATGAAGCCGCGCGGTCTGGTTCTCGTGACGGGTGTCACCGGCTCGGGAAAGTCTACTGCGCTCGCGGCGATGATTCAGTACATCAATCAGAACCGCAACGCCAACATCATCACCATCGAAGATCCGATCGAGTTTCTGCATCGCGACAACAAGTCGCACATCA
>DASROK010000514.1:0-9023 GCA_035646915.1 Gemmatimonadaceae bacterium | reverse complement strand
CTCCATTGTATTCGCGAGCGTGAACGCGAGCTCCTGCACTGCCGTTGCGCCCGCTTCGCGGATGTGGTATCCGGAGATCGAGATCGGATTCCATTCCGGAACTTCAGCCGCGCAAAACCGGAACAGCTCGGCAATCAAGCGCAGGCTGGGCTCCGGCGGATAGATGTAAGTGCCGCGCGCGATGTATTCCTTGAGAATGTCGTTCTGAATGGTGCCGCTGATCTTCTCCCTTGAAACTCCCCGCTCTTCGGCGGCAACTATGTACATGGCGAGGAGAGTCGCGGCCGTAGCGTTGATCGTCATCGACGTTGAAACAGTGTCGAGCGGGATCTGATCGAACAGGACAAGCACGTCTTCGACGGTATCGATGGCAACCCCTGCCCTTCCAACTTCGCCTGATGCCCGGGGTGAGTCTGAATCGATGCCCATCTGGGTTGGCAGGTCGAACGCTACGGACAGGCCTGTCTGCCCTGCCTCCAGCAAATGGCGAAATCGCTCATTGGTTTCACGCGCTGTTCCGAATCCAGCATACTGACGCATTGTCCAGAGACGACCGCGGTACATCGTCGGCTGCACACCCCGTGTGAACGGCCATTTCCCCGGATCACCAAGATCACTCTCGTAATCGAGAGCTGCGTCAGCAGGAGTGTAAACTGCTTTTACGGGAATGCCGGACGGCGAAGATCTTTCCGCTGAGTCACCGCTCTTGCGGGTCATCTCGCTGTCAGCGGCATCTCTTCTGGAACGGGCTTGCCGAGCATTGACGCTGCGATGTCGACGTCACCTTTGCTTCCGATGTAGAGCGGTGTGCGCTGGTGAAGATCGTTCGGATTGACGTCGAGGATGCGATCGACTCCGTTAATGGCCGCGCCGCCCGCCTGCTCGACAATGAATGCGAGCGGATTCGCTTCATACAGGAGCCTGAGCTTTCCGTCACGCGTACGCTCGTTGCTCGGATAAGCAAACAGCCCGCCGCCGAGAAGATTGCGGTGAAAATCGGCCACGAGTGATCCGACGTACCTGACACTCATCGCAGACCGCTTGCCGTCGAGACCGCGATATCTTCGCATCAGAGCGCGAACGTCTTCAGACCAGAGACGCTCGTAAGAATCGTTGACAGACAGATATCGTCCGCTGGTCGGAATTCGTATGTCCGGATGTGACAGAAGGAACTCGCCGATCTGCGGATCGAGAGTGAATCCATGCGCGCCCTGGCCAGTGGTATAGACGAGCATCGTGCTCGATCCATAGATCACGTATCCCGCGGCGACCTGCCGCCTTCCCGGCTGCAGCATGTCTTCCATCTCGCCACGGGTTCCACGCGTGATTTTCCGCACCACCGAAAAAATTGTTCCGACAGGAACGTTCACATCGATGTTGGATGACCCGTCGAGCGGATCGAACAGAAGACAATACTTTCCGCACTTGAATCTCTCCGGAATCTGAATGATGTCCGGTTCTTCTTCGGATGCGATGGCGCACAGCCGGCCGCTGTGATCGACTGCCTTGACGATGATCTCGTTGGCGATGACGTCGAGCTTCTGCTGAGTCTCGCCCTGGACGTTGATGTTTTCGGTAGAGCCAAGAATGTCGGCGAGACCAGCGCTTCTCACCTTGTTGGCGATCATCTTGGCGGCCAACGCGAGATCGTACAGCAGCCCTGACAATTCGCCAGTCGCTTCCGGGTGAAGCTTTTCCTGCTCGATGATGAACCGCTCGATCGTTACCACTGATGTAGCTGTATGCTTCACCAAGTTACGCTTCCTCGCTGGAACCAGTTACGGAGCTGCGTGCCACGCAGCGCGCGGCGTAGTCTCGCGCATCGACCTCGAAGCGGTTCGCGTGATACCCCCGCCTCAAGCTCTCCCAAATGTAATGGAGAGGGAAAGTCTTGCGCTCGGCGAATTGCTGCACGTGTCGAAGCTCGTGCAGGAGAAGCTCAGGATTGAATCGGGTATCGCCTGCAAGAAAGATCGTATGGCCAAGCGTAATCGCAGCGACCGTCGATTGGCCGAGCAGAATGCCCCCGACGCGCAGCGGCAGTCCGCCTCGCCGATACCGCAGATCGCGCAGCTCCGGCCATCTGACCATCAGGTCGTCAGGCAATTCGATTCTTCTTCCGAAGAATCCATGCTTCACCTTCGCGAAATATCCCAATTCTCGCCGCCAGCCTCGTACGTAATTCGTTTTCCATCACTGTGCACCACAATCGTACCAGCGCGATCTGTTCGCACGATCTGTGCGCCTGCGCGTGCGAGCGACGCAATCACGTCAGCGCTCGGATGACCGTAAAGATTGTCAGCGCCAACGGATATTACCGCAAGTGATGGCTGAACTGTCCTGAGAAATGCATCGGTGCTGCTCGTGGAGCTTCCATGGTGACCGACCTTGAGCACGTCGGCGCGCAGGTCGCCCGAAGCGTGATTCACAAGCCACGCTTCTTCAGCGCGTTCCGCGTCGCCCATGAGGAGAAAGCGAGTCGCTCCGAATTCGACTGAAGCAACCGTACTTGCCTCATTTGGATCGTCGAGTGACGCGGTCCACGCTGAATCGGGAGCGAGGAAGCGTATCAGGACGCCGTCAACGCGCATCGTGTCGTCAGGATGAACGCGTTTCCAAAGAGTTCGCGACACCTCAGCGGCTCGAAGGAAATTCGCATAAACCTCGCTGCCCTGCGCAAATGCGGCGTCCCAGAAAACCTGAGGGTGAAGCAGCCGAATGACAGAGGTCGCGCCGCCAATGTGGTCCGCGTGCGCGTGTGAGATTATCAATCCCTCCACTTCACCGCCCCGGGACATGATGTACGGAACGATTGTCGAACGGCCCGCATCTCCTGTTTTCCAGATTCTTCCCGCATCGACCACGATCCACCTTCCGCGATCGGTACGAAGCAGAATGGCGTCGCCCTGACCTACATCGAGCACGTGCATCTCGAAACCACCGCGGTACGGCAACCGGATTACGGGGGCGAAAATCGTGAGACAGAGAAAGCTCAGTGCGACAATTGCGGGCCGTGCCGGATATCGGCTCACGCTGGCGACGACGAGCGCGACCACCGCGCAGCCCGCGAATACAACGGTGACGATCGCCGGGATCACTTCGATCGAGGCGAGCGGAATTCCTGATGCGATTCTCGCAATTCCGTCGAAAGCGATGAGCATTGGATGTGCTGCATCGGCCAGGAGACGCGCGAGCGGAGCGGCTGGCGCCAGAGTCAGCGCGAGAAACAGCGTTGGCTGAAGAACCGAGATCACCGGCCCGGCAGCGAGATTTGCAAGTGGAGCAACGAGACTTATGCGTCCGAAGTACCATGCAATGAGCGGCGCAGTTACCACCGTTGCAACAGCGGAAGTCGTGAGGTCTTTCGCTATGCGCAGGCGAATGCCATCGAGTCGCGACGAGAATATGCGCTTGCTCACTGCGCTGCTTGCGATCAGCCCGGCAATTCCTGCAACGCTCAGCTGATATCCCAGGTCTAGCGCAGTGCGCGGCACAACAAGAGGAACGAAAGCGCCGACAGCAAGCGCTGCCCAGGGAGAAGTGGGTCTCTGCATCGATCTCGACGCTGCAACCATGCCAAGCATTGTCGCGGACCTCACTGCAGGCGGAGGAGCACCGATCACCGCAACATAGATGCACGTGAGGATCACACCGATCAGCGACGCGACACCCCGCGACAAATGCATTGCCTGCAGCACCATCATCATCGCACCGGCAACGATTGCAACGTGAAGCCCGGAGATCGAAAGCATGTGCACCATGCCTGATCGGGCGTATCGATCACGTGTCTCCGGCGGAATCTCATGCTGGTCTGCAATGAGAAGTGCTTTCGCCATCGGCGCATCTCGGCGAAAAATTGTTTCGATCGAGTGATTCGCACGGGCGCGCATCGACTCAAGAAGCGACTCTTCCTCTTTGCTTCCGGCGATAATGCGATTGCTTTTTGGGTGCGCCGAGGTGAGCGCGATCAAAGCTCCGCTCGCCAGTATAAGCGCCAGTGCGAAAGTTCGCCCGTCACGTTTTACGAAGGCATAAAAAACCGCGCAGCTGCCCATAACGACAGCAATCCACGCAATGCCGCCAAAGCCTGCAAAGAGGCCGGTGACAAACGCCGCGTACGCCAGACAGATGAGCGGCAGGGCGCCTCGTTTGCAGGAGTCGCCTCATTGTGGCCTGGTTCTCTTACCAGGCCATCATCATTTCATGCTCTGAGGGTCGACTAAACCGCTACTGGAAGCGCGGGGCGCTCGCGGACGATCGAACCGGTGAATGTCGAACCGGTAGTACCCGTAAGCTCTACAACCGCGTATGTGCCAATGAGGCGTGTCTCGCCGGGAATGATCACCGTCTTGAAATCGCGCGTCCGCGCCTGAAGCAGCCCGCCGCGGCGGGCTTCCTTCTCTATCAGAACTTCCTTTCGCTCACCCAGCATTTTCAGGTTGCGTGCGCGTGAACCCGTGCGAACGGTTTCGATCAGCCGCGCGAGCCTGTCGCTCGAGAGGTCGTCGGATATAGTCTCGCTTTCCGGCATTCGCGTCGCCGGCGTTCCTTCCCTGGGCGAGAACTTGAAGGTGTACGCATCATCGAATCCAATCTCGCGGACAGCGCTCAGCGTATCCTCAAAATCGCCTTCACTTTCTCCCGGGAATCCAACGATGACGTCAGTCGTGAGCGATAGATTCGGAACTGCGCTGCGAAGGCGATCGACGCACTCGAAGTAGACTTCGCGCGTGTAACGCCGCAGCATCCTCTTGAGCACTCTGCTCGATCCCGACTGCATCGGCAGATGCACGTGCTCGCACACGGCGTCCGTTTCAGCGATTGCTTCGATTACGCGCTCACTGAAGTCATTTGGATGCGGGCTCGTGAAGCGCAGTCGCCTGACGCCGTCAACCGCACCGATGGCTCTCAGCAGATCCGCAAAATCGTGAGTGCCGTCATTGTACGAGTTCACTGTCTGCCCAAGCAGGACCACCTCGGACATTCCCTCTGCTACAATCTCCTGCGCTTCGCGAACGACTTCCTCGAGTCTCCGGCTGCGCTCAGGACCTCGCGTTGTTGGAACTATGCAGTACGTACAGCGATAATCACATCCGCGCTGCACAGGAATCCACGCCTTCACCTTGTCGAAGCGGCGCGGCTTGAAATCCTCGTAATGTTCCTCCAGATCGAAGTCAGTTGACGATGCTCTGATCCCGCGTCGTGCATTCTCCACAAGCAGTGGAAGCGAACGATAGCCATCAGGCCCGATGACGAGACTCACGTGGCCTGCCCGCTCCAGAATCTGCGGTCCCAGACGCTGCGCCATGCAGCCGGTGACGCCGAGCACCGCGTGCCGCTTCATCTTGCTTTTCATCTCGCCAAGACGCCCTATCACACGCTGCTCTGCATGCTCGCGAATTGCGCAAGTGTTGACGAGAATCACGTCAGCATCCTCTGGAACGTCCACCTGGTCGTACCCCGACTGCGCCAGCTTTCCAAGCATGAGCTCGGAATCGCTGACGTTCATCTGGCAGCCGTAGGTCTCGATGTAAACTGTGGGTCGTTCCATCTCAGGGATTCGGGATTGCGATTAACTGGTGATCGCCGTCTTCCCGAAGCACTCCACTAAATCGCGCTCGGCGCGGCACTTTTTCGGGAACGGCAACCGAAAGATAGTCTTCGGTGAGCCCTTTGCCTCGTTCGGTGACGACAACGTCGCAGCAACCACCTGTCCGGGACGACGAATACGCCCGCGCTTTTCTCTCACCCAGCCCGCGCAGCTCTCTGGCTCTCCGCCTCGCGTCGCTGCCGGAGACGTGAGAGCCCAGTCGCAACGCCGCTGTTCCAGGACGCGGTGAATAAGGGAAAACGTGGATAGATGTGAACGGGAGACGCTCAACCATTCCGACTGTTGCAGCGTGATCGGCCTCGGTCTCGCCAGGGAATCCGGTAATGACGTCGGCAGAAAGCGCAAAGCGCGACCGGCCATTGGCAATTCGCAGGGCGGCCGCTTCGTATGATTCGGCGGTATACCAGTGCCGTCCCATTCGCTTGAGAACTGAGTTCGAGCCGGACTGCAGGGGCGCATGCAGATGCGGAGCAACTCTTCCTTCCGCATCGGACAGAAGCTCTCGTAACCGGTCGTCCACTTCAGTGGCTTCGATCGACGTCAGGCGGAATCTTGAATTCGGCACTTTGACTACGAGCCGCTCGACGAGACTCGATAGCGAGAGGCCTATATCCTTTCCATAAGACCCGATGTGAATCCCAGTAACGACAATCTCGGGATGCACATGAGCAAGCTCGGCGGCTTCCGCAACAATGTCGTCAGCGCTGCGCGAACGGTTTGCTCCGCGCGAAATGGTAGTCGCGCAGAAAGTGCAATGCTCATCGCAGCCGTCCTGAATCCGAAGCAATGCACGCGCGCCCGCCTGAAACGAACGAGCAGTGCCGGGAACTCGATCGAGTCCGATTGCTGAAGCCACGGCATCGATGTCGCCGCCCGATACCAGCGCCTCTACCGAAGGAAGAGTTGCCAGCGGAAAAGAGCGCTCATCCCTGGAAGGAACAGCAGCCGCGCATCCCATCACGATCGTTCTAAGACCGCGATTCGTTCGCGACGCAGCGCGGATGTCCCTGCGAAGATCAGCCTCTGCCGCCGCAGTCACCGTACAGCTGTTGAAGATCGCTACGTCCGCATCGCCTGCATCGTAGGTCTCCTCGAAAGTCGAGGAGCCCGCGATCATCTGACGCAGAGCCTCAGTGTCGTACTGATTGGCGCGACAACCGTACGTTCGAAGAAAGACCTTCATCAGCCTGCGATCGAGCTGCCCCGAATGCGGACGCGTGTCTGCTCTTCCTGATCGGTCTGCGTCGTGAGCGGAAGCTGGATGTAGAATGCGCTCCCTTCCCCTTCGCGACTGCGAACCCAGATCATTCCGCCGTGGAGATCGACGACCAGCTTGCAGAACGTGAGACCAAGACCGGAGCTGCGCACGCGTGGAAGATGTGCGCCACTCGAAACCTGCCCGAACTTCCGGAAGATCACTTCGTGATACTCCTCCGGAATTCCGGGGCCGTTGTCCGCGAAGCTGAAGAGAATCGCATCGCCGGATTTCTTTGCATTCATCGTCAGCTCGATCGGGCGGGAAGAATGCGAGACGGCATTCTGGATGAGATTCGAGAACACTCTCTTCATCAGCGCCTTGTCAGCGAAGAACACAGGCGTGTCATCATCCACCTTTATCAGCGCGTTAGTGCCTTCCTGCTGAAAACGATGCTGCCATTCGTGAAACAGCTCGCTCAGCAAGGCAGCGGGCGCGATCGGTGATCTCGTAAGCGTGACCGCCGCCTCCTCGATTCGTGCAACCTCGAGAATGTCCTCGATCAGCGTGAGCAGATCTTCCGCTTTCCCTTCTGCGTCGCCAACTGCACGCTTCTGCTCGTCGGACAGCTTTCCAAAATCGCCATCGCCAAGCAGCTCCAGAGTTGCGAGGACCGACGTAAGCGGGCTCTTGAGATCGTGCACGATCATCTTCATGAGATCGTCGCGCACCTTTTCAAGCTCGCGCAGCTTGCGGTAGCTGTTCTCCAGAGCGTCGGTTGCCGCCTTGAGCTTGAGCAGGCTCCGCACCCTCGCGCCGAGTACGAGACGATTGTGCGGCTTGGTGAGGAAATCATCGCCGCCCGCTTCGATGCCGCGCACGCGATCAGTTGTGTCGTTCATCGCCGTGACGAATATCACAGGGATGCGCGACGTGCGCGGATCACGCTTTATGCGGCGGCATACCTCGAAGCCCGTCGAGCGAGTATCCACCCCTAGGTCGCCCGCCGGCATCGACACATCGAGTATGCAGAGATCAGGATGGTGCTCAAAGCATGCGGCCACTGCCGATGGGCCGTCGTATGCTCCGACTGTGCGGTAGCCTAATGTCTGCAGCTGGTCGAACAAAAGCTCGACGTTTGCCGGCACATCATCCGCAACAAGAACGAGCGGGCTCGATTCCTTTGCCGGATCTGCCATCAACTAAGGCCTGACGCGAAGCCCGAAGCTGAGGATGAAAGCACGCTCCTTTGCATCGACGTTACCCTGGACCGTGCGCGCTGCTCTCTCGAGCGTGACGTCGAATTGCGCACGATTCCGAAAGAACTGCGCCCCTATCCCGCCCGCGAATGAAAGCTCCTTCACTTCCTCGCCCGCCGCGAGAAACGGAAGCGTGCGATATCGTGAGCCCAATCGCAGCACTGTCTGGCGCGCCATCACTCGCGGGCCGAGCGACTCGATACCGAATCCTCCTTCCCACGTGTCGACCGCGGTTGCGTCAGACGACCCAAGCCCATTCATCTTCGACCACATCTCCTTCGAAGCATGCGCAGAAATACTCGATCCCGGAATACCCTCGTACGCAACGGCAAAACCGATGCGATCGGGAACATTAGCCTTTGAGACCGCGGAATCTGCATTCCGCGCTTCGATCTTCTGCCCTTTGCGGCCGCTGAAAGCAAACCCGATGTTGTGCGACGGGCGGATGAGTATGCCCGCAGATCCTGCGTACCCGCGAAAACCAAGGGTCGTAGTCTGCGAAATGGAAGCGAATTTCAGCGAGTCGGGAAAAGTCTGGCTGAAGAACACCCTGTTCTGCCCGGTATACGCGTGCACGCCCACACCGATCTGAAATTTCTGACTCGGCGCCCATCCAAACGCCAGACGCAAGTCATTCATAGCGCCGAGGAAGCGGGTGTTCTCAATTACCGTGGAGATAGTTCCGGCTACTTCCTGCTCGCGGGTGATGCTCGTAGATGCCGATCGATCCAGGAATGTCGATGCTGACACGCCGATGCTCGAATGCGAGAAGAACGGTATCGAAGCGGAAAACACCGGGAATCTGGCCGTGGTCGAATTCGACGCATTACCGCCGCTCGTGAGCTTTCTGAATTCCGGCTCGTACTGAAGGAACATCCGCGGGTCTGACGAAAGCGCGATCGCAGCCGGATTCAACGGGCTGTCGGCATCGAACTCCACGATTCCGCCCCCTGTTGCG
>DASROK010000513.1:0-2862 GCA_035646915.1 Gemmatimonadaceae bacterium | reverse complement strand
CCAGTACTGGATCCATGTCCGCCGGCAGTCCGAATGGATGCACCACCATGATCGCGCGGGTGCGCTCGGTTATCCGCCTCTCGAGATCCGCGGGGTCCATCGCGTACGTGTCGGGCATTACGTCGACGCAGACGGGAATTGCGCCCGCTTGCACAATCACGTTGCCGCATGCCGGGAATGTGAAATCCGACACCAGCACTTCATCGCCGGGCTCGATGCCCAGCGCGACGAGACTCAGGTGGAGTGCGGTGGTGGCGGATGACATCGCGAAGCCATGCCGCGATCCGACCGTCTTCTTTACGATCCCTTCGAACTCGGTGACTTTCTTTCCCTGAGTCAGATATCCCGACTCCAGCACACCGCCAATCTCGCGGAGCTCCTCGGCGCCAAGGCACGGAACATTGAGGCGAATCATCGTAGCCGGAATGTGAGTGCTATAGTGGAATTTGGGCGCAATGGGGAACAACTTTCGAACCTATCGGAAGCGCACCAGCTAGTCCAGTCAAAACAACAAGATTTCCCGAATGGCGAAAGAACAACCGGCAGTCCGCTCTCACGGCGATGGATCATTCGACAGGGCCGCTTTCGCCGAACTCGGCGAAAATGTGGTCATCGAGAACGGCGTCCTGGTCTTTCACCCGGAGAACATCTTCCTGGGTGCAAATATCTACGTTGGCCACAACGCCATCCTCAAGGGATACCATAAGAATTCGCTCCGCATTGGCGACAATACGTGGATAGGGCAGCAGTGCTTCATTCACAGCGCGGGCGGGGTGACCATCGGCCGTGATGTGGGGATAGGCCCTGGTGTGAAGATCATCTCTTCGTTCCATGGCGAAGAAGGAACCGATATTCCGATCATGAAAGGAAAGATCGTGTTTGCAGCCGTTTCGGTAGGTGACGGCAGCGATCTAGGCGTCGGATCGATAGTGCTCCCCGGCGTGACCATCGGGCGCGGATGTCAGATCGGCGCAGGAGCAGTTGTCACGAAGGATGTGCCCGACTTCGCTGTCGTTGCGGGCGTTCCAGCGCGAATCATCCGGTCGAGAGCTGACCCTCAGCGCTGAAGGTACCACTCGACGGTTCGTGCCATCCCGTCGGGGAGCTTCACCTGAGGGGAGAAGCCGAGCAATTCCTTAGCGCGCTCCGTTCCCGCAAGATGCCGCCGCACGTCGCCGGGCCGCGGCGGTCCGTGATTCACCGGATGATCCGGCTTGCCGAGCAGCTCGAGGATCATCGCGACGAGGTCGTTCACGCTGAGCTCGCTTCCACTCCCGATGTTTACCACTTTGCCGCGCACGGATTCTTCCTCGTACATGCGCACGGCGGCGTCTGCCGTGTCGCCGACGTAGATGTAATCGCGAGTCTGAAGCCCGTCACCGTTGATGACCACCGGCTCTCCAGCGAGAACGTTGTCGATCACAATGGGAATGATGCCGGCAAACGACCGGTCATTCTGCCTGGGTCCGTAATTGTTGAACGGTCTCAGGCAGGCGATGTCGAGCCCGAACGTGTGCGCATACGAAAGCGCGACCTGATCCCCAGCCAGCTTTCCCGCAGCATAGGGAGTGCTCGGCACATATGGATGCGATTCATCTATCGGAACATGCTGAGCTGTTCCGTACGTCTCGCTGCTCGAGAAATGGACGAGCGTGCCGAAGAGCTTTTCGCGCAAGAGCTCACACAGAACTGTTGTGAGCCGCGTGTTCTCCATCACTGACCAGAGAGGACGCTCGAGCGATGCAGGGAGGGGAATTACCGCAAGATCGTACACCACCTGCGTCTTGTGATCGACAAGAATGCGGCGCATGAGCGCTTCGTCACCCGCATCACTCCAGTGAGTGATCAACTTGTCCCCGAGCTTCTGCTTCGCTTCGCTCAGGTTTTCTTCGCGGCCGAGGAAGAGATTGTCGACGACTACGACTTGACGGGGATTTTCGGTTGCAAGCCGGTCGACAAGATGACTGCCAATGAATCCGGCGCCTCCCGTTACGAGAATGGATTTGCCGGCGAGCTTTCGCGTCACGGAATCTCGAATCCGCACGTCGCGCATTTGCGCGATTCATCTACGGTGTTTCCGCACGGGCAGATCAGGCTGCGGTATCTTGCTGGATTCCCGAGAACCAGTGTATACGCCGGAACATCCTGAGCTACCACGCTGCCTGCTCCAATCATTGCCCACTCGCCAATGCTTACCCCGCAGCGGATGGTGGAGTTTGCTCCAATCGCAGCGCCTTTTCCCACGTGAGTTGGCGTAATGGTCCAGTCCAGCGGATCCTTGAGCGAGCCATCGGGATTCACCGCGCGCGGCCGGAGATCATTGGTGAAGCAGACGTGGGGACCGACGAACACCCAGTCTTCGATCACTGCACCGTGATAGATGGACGCATTGTTCTGGAGCTTCACGCGGTTGCCGATAGACACGTGCATGTCGATGTACACGCCTTTGCTGACAACGCAGTCGCTGCCGAGCACTGCGCCTTCGCGGATCTGGGCAAAATTCCAGATTGTTGTGCCGTCCCCTACGGTTGCCTCTTTGGAGACTTCCGCGGTAGGATGTATGAAAATCGCCATGTTTCCGGGATTACGTAGAAAGGAATGGGAGACATCAAAACTAACATGCGCGTATTGCTATTCGAGATATGGAAGCACGGCGGCACTGCGGAATATGCCTCCAACCTCTCGAGGGCACTGGCTGAATCTGCCGGGGGTGGAAGCTCGGTTTCGCTCGTCGGGCCGAAAGGTCTCGATGGAGGTGTCTGTAGGACGCTGCCCGAGCTCACTGGAGGTAAAGGTCGATCGAGGCCAATTCGCGCGGCGAGATATGGTCTGCAGTGGGCCAAACAACAATTCGCGATTATC
>DASROK010000512.1:0-6458 GCA_035646915.1 Gemmatimonadaceae bacterium | reverse complement strand
ATGTAACACGGCCCGACGATTCGTGAAAATGAAGCGATGGTTGCGCCGCGGCGAATGAGTATTGGTCCGTCGGTTGCATCGAGAACTACGAAAGGCTCGATTCCCACTCCCGTCTCGCAGTAGATCTGCTTTCTGCCGATGATCGTCGCATTCTCGATCGCAGCGCCCGAGAGCGCGGCACCGATCAGAGGAATGTCGTCGCTCAGCTGCGCTGAAAGATCACTCACCAGATTCCAGACATCGTTCAGCCAGCGGCCGGCGATTGGCGCAGCGTTCGCGTCGACGAGACTGTCGAGCTCTATCGATCCGTCCTGGAAGCCCGCGCTGTCAATCGATTTGCGAATGTGCACGGCGCAGACCCTGCCGTCACATGAAAACGCGGGAGTGATGTCGTCGAGTGATGCGGCGAGCGATGCAACAAATCTCGAGTTGACTATGACTGACCCTGCGGGAATCGTTGTCTCAGTGCTGATTGCCGGAGGCGCATCCAGCTCTTCGAAGTTCGCGAGATGCCCGGCGCCGATAAATCCGTACGCCTTGATGCCTGCAACGCGCTCCCATCGCAGGCGGATCAGCTCGGCCCCGGCACGAAGCTCGGAAACCGGTCGCGTGAGTGCGAAAGGCTCAAAGCTCCTGGCTTTCGCGTCGTCGTAGAGATAAAGCCGCTTCATTTCTGGTCGCGAAGCGAAGAGGGCAGAGCGTCGACGAGCGTCTTGAGGTCTGCCGAACGGTCGGCAGTGGTTACGAGCGTGAGTCCGTCTTTCGACACAACGACAAGATCGGACACACCGTACAGAACAACCGCCGACCCTTCTGTGTGAACGACGTTTCCGCGCGCGTCGAGTGCAAAGACTTCACCGCTTGTGACATTTCCGGAACTGTCTTCAGGCTTTACGCGGCGCAAGGCGGCCCACGTTCCCACATCATCCCAGCCGAAATCGCCTGAAAGAACGCGTACGCGCTTGCTCCGCTCGAGAACGCCGACATCCACCGATACGGGAATGACAGCATTGAAGAATTCGGCGGGACCGTTTCCCGCGCGCTGAAGCGCCTTGGCGACTTCCGGCGTTAGCGTGCGAACCTCGTCGAGAAAATCCCCCACTCGCCACGCAAATATTCCGGAGTTCCACAAGTAGCCTTCGTTGAGCATTGATATCGCACGCGTGCGCTCAGGTTTCTCCACAAAGCGCGTGACTTTCCGTGCTCCGCTCGAGGTTGTTTCGCCGGGCTGGATGTAACCGAACCCCGGATCGGGCCGGGTAGGGACCACCCCAACGGTCACGAGCGCCGATTCCTCTGCCGCAACACGCATCGCAGCGTCGAGCGCAGTGCGGAATGCGTTGTCGTCTGCGATTGCCCAGTCTGCATGCACACATACCATTGGGGAATCGGGTCCGGTGCGTTTCTCGATCTCCAGCGCAGCCCATGTCAAAGCCGCGGCTGTGCCGGCTGGCTTTGGCTCTGCGACAATGTTTCCCGGCGGAACGTCTGGAAGTGCTGTCGCTATGGTCTGAGCGAGTGATGCATTGGTGAGAATCAGGATGTTCGCCGGAGGCACAAGCTGGCGCAGCCGGTCGACTGTATTGAGCAGCAGGGACCTGTCGTTTACGAGGGGGAGTAGCTGCTTGGGTCGCTCCGGCGTGCTGAGTGGCCAGAATCGTGAGCCGACTCCGCCCGCAAGGATGACAGCCCACCTAGTCATTCGATTCTTCCGATTCTTCCGTTGCCACTCCGGTAATCTGTGCAATCAGGGCGTAGAGTTTCTTGGGACTGAACGGCTTGGTGAGAAAGGCCGTCGCTCCATTTTTTCTTGCTTCTCTCTCGTATTCTTCCTCGCCCGCGGCGGTGAGGATGATGATCGGGATGTCCTTGGTGCGCTCATTGGCGCGAATTCTGGTAAGGACGTCCAGGCCGCTCATGCGCGGCATCATCACGTCGAGTACCGCCGCATCGAGGTGTTCAGATTCTTCGGCGATGTCGGCGGCTTCCTGTCCATCGAAGGCAAGCGTCACCCTGAACGGGCCCTGCTCCATCTTGAGCTTGATGATGCGGCCAATGTGCGCTTCGTCATCGGCGACGAGAATGTGGCGGACGGTTTCGCTTCCTGGCATCGATCTCTAGAAAAGACGAGCGATTGATTCCCGATGCCTGCGGACATCATACAGCAGGCTCGACAGGTCGGCAGTCCGGGATGTCAGAACGCATAGCAGGGCGTCATCTCCAACGGCCGATACGACTGCATATCCGTTCTCCTGCTCGATGACTGCCATGCGCATCGAACCGCGTCCGGTCGAGGTGCCGACTTCGTCGGCGGCGGCAACTATTCCGGGTACACGCGCTGCCAAACCCTCAGCGTCGAGATTCAACGAGCCCTGACTGTCTATCAGGAGCCCGTCGCGGCCAAGTACTACGACTGCCTCGATGCCTGGCTTCTGGCGAATGGCGACTGTAAGGTCGCGAATAGTCGGCATCAGTGCTCCGAAAAATGTTTTTGCGTGTAGTACATCGAGGCGTAATCTACAATCGTATCCGCTTGAACTGCCACGTTTTACGAGGTATTCTGCACGTTATGACCCCTCGCAAATTTGCACTGGTGATGATCGCCAGCGCTTCAGTCCTCACCGCCTGTGACGATCCGGCGCTGCTTCGAGCACAGCTGCCTACGGTCGAGGACGTTTATACCGTTTTTGCCCTCACCGGAACTCCGGCCGCTTATCCGAGCGGCCTCAACACGTACGCTCGCGCGGCCGTGCGGGTCGATGGAAACGCGGGCTTCGATGTCGCCTTTGATATCGATCAGAATGGCAACGCAGTGCTCTATCCAGTCCAGAAGATCGTGAGCACCATTGGCGGCACGCGAAAGGTGGGTCTCCGAAAAGTGTCCGGGGATTTCGGCGACGTGCTCGAGGCGCCCAGTGGCACGTACGCAGACTCCACCATTATTGCCGCACCCGGCGACGTCGTAATTGTTCAGTCTACGCAGAACGGAGCGGGCGGCGCGTGCCAGTTCGACATCTCGCCCTTCATCTATACAAAGATTCTCGTGGATTCCATCGCGGTGGATACCAAGACTGTCGTGCTGCAGACAGTGCTGGATCCAAACTGCGGTTTCAAGTCGTTCGAAGCGGGCATTCCCGGCAGGTAGCAATGCACGACCTGCGCATGATACGGGAGCATATCGAAGTGCTTCGTGATGGCATGCGCCGTCGCGGAAAGCTCGACACCCTCGGCCCCTATGTCGATCGCGCGCAGCAGCTGGATGTCGAGCGCCGCGCGCTCATTCAGGCGGTCGAAGAGCGAAAGGCATCGCGCAACAGCATCACTCAGGAAGTAGCGAAGAGAAAGCGCGCGAACGAAAACGCCGATGAGCTTCTCTCGCAGTCACGTGCATTGGGAGATGAGATAGCTCGTCTCGAAGCGGATCTCGGCAGTCTGGAGAAAGAATTGGAGCTCGTAATGCTCGAGCTTCCAAACGTTCCGCTCGAAGACGTTCCTGAGGGTGGTGAAGAGAACAATCGCCAGGTTCGCTCATGGGGCACTCCGCGTGATACGAAGGGACTCAAGCCTCACTGGGAAATCGGGACTGCGCTTGGTCTCATCGACTTTGAGCGTGGCGCAAAGATCTCCGGTTCAGGATTCATTGTCTTTCGCGGCAAGGGGGCGCGCCTGGTGCGCGCACTCATGAACTTCATGCTCGACCTTCACACGGGCGAGCACGGATACGAAGAGTTGTGGGTTCCTGTTGTCGCGAATCGCGCTTCGATGACGGCAACGGGACAGCTTCCAAAATTCGAGGATGATATGTACTCGGTGCGTGATGAGGATCTTTTCCTTATCCCCACTGCTGAAGTTCCAGTGACCAACCTGCACGCTCAGGAAATCCTGAATCATTCCGATCTCCCGCGTGCGCTGACCGCATACACGCCGTGCTTCAGGCGCGAAGCAGGTGCGCACGGCAAGGACACTCGCGGGCTCATTCGCGTTCACGAGTTCGATAAAGTCGAGCTCGTGCGCTACGCAACGCCTGAGACTTCATCCAGTGAGCTGGAGCTGCTGACTTCTCAGGCAGAAAGAGTCCTGCAGCTTCTTGGTATTCCGTACCGCGTTGTGCTTCTGGCTGCCGGTGACACGGGATTTTCGAGTGCAAAGACGTACGATCTGGAAATCTTTGCACCGGGAGCGGGAGTGTGGCTCGAGGTTTCTTCGTGCAGTGTCTTCACTGATTTCCAGGCGCGGCGTGCGAATATCCGCTATCGGCCCGCGGAAGGTGGCAAGCCGCGCTTCGTTCACACATTGAATGGCTCAGGCGTTGCTTTTCCGCGACTGATCGCTGTGCTGCTGGAGCATTACCAGAATTCGGACGGCACCGTGGAAGTTCCGGAGGTGCTGCGACCGTATCTGGGAACCAACCGCCTGGGCTAAGGCGTGCGCCGGATTGCTCCGGTTACGCTTGCGACCGTTGCGGTCGCGGCGCTGCTGGTCTGGTACGTCATCTACACCCAGGGCGTAGTTCGCGAGCTGCGGCGTGAAGCGTCGCGTGTGGGGCAGATGTACGCGAGAGTCTACGACGGTTTGAATGATCCAAGCACCGATGCCGCGAACACTGCCTTGCTCGATCTTTCGCGGCACATTCGCGAATCCGGAGTTCCTCTCATCATCACCGATTCGAAAGGAACGCCGACCGATACTGCAAATTTGCCGAGCAGAATGGAGCTGCAGTCGCCGCAGCTGAAGGAATTTGTGCGGGCAATCGACCGGCAGAACAAGCCCATCGCTGAGGGCGATGCAGGCACCGTCCATTTCGGAAACACGCCATTAGTTCGCGGATTGAGAATCATTCCTCTTCTGCAATCTGTTCTGATCGGTCTCTTTCTGCTCGCCGGCGCATACGCACTTCGCACTCGAGGCAGAGCAGATCGCGAGCAGATCTGGGCCGGAATGGCCCGCGAGTCTGCACATCAGCTTGGCACGCCGATCTCCAGCATGAGCGGCTGGATCGAGCTTCTTCGCGATGCTGAGGGCGATGATCTCACTCGATCTGCCGTCAGTCACATGGACGGAGATCTCGAGCGGCTCAAGCGTGTTGCAAACCGGTTCGAAAGAATCGGGCGTCCGCCGCGCAGGGAGAAAGTAGACATCGGTGAGCTGGTAGATCGAGTCGCGACTTATTTCCGGGCGCGGGTTCCGACACTGGCGCAGCGCGTCACGATAACCTCCAATCGCGGTGATGAGCCACTCTATGTGAATGGAGACGCGGTGCTGCTCGAATGGGCCATTGAATCCCTCGCCAAGAATGCAATCGATGCGCTTGCCGGCCGCGATGGGGAAGTAACGATGTCTGCATCTGCACTTCCTGAAGGGCAGGTAAGGGTGAGAGTCAGCGACAACGGGCCTGGAGTGCCGAGGGAGCTTGGAAAGCGAATCTTCGAGCCCGGATTCAGCACAAAAGAGCATGGGTGGGGAATCGGGCTCCCGCTTGCCCGCAGAATCATCCGTGACAATCACGGCGGTGAATTGATGCTCGCGCCCTCTGAACGTGGAGCGACGTTCGATATTATCTTGAGTTAATGAATGAAACGCTGGATGCCATCGGGGCGCAGGTCTCTCCCGGTGATGCAGAGCCACTCGCGCGGCTCAACCCTGCACAGCGCGAGGCCGTTCTCCACTTCGAAGGCCCACTACTCGTCATAGCCGGCGCGGGCTCGGGCAAGACGCGTGTGCTCACTACTCGCATCGCGCGCCTGATCAAGCATCACGGTGTCGATCCTTCGCGGATCCTGGCCGTCACTTTCACGAACAAGGCTGCCGGTGAAATGCGCGACCGCATCGCAAAACTTGTCGATTCGGATCTCAAGGGAATGTGGTGCGGGACGTTTCACGCAATCGGCGCAAGAATGCTCCGCTCTCATGCCGCGTGCGTTGGACGCACGCCAAGTTTCACTATCTACGATGAGGACGACACTCTCGGAGTAGTGAAGCGGATAATGGAGCGTGTCGGGATATCGCCCAAGCAGTGGACGCCGCGCTCCATTGCATCTCTGATCTCTGACGCGAGGAATGCGCTGGTTCCTCCGGCAGAATACGAAGCCGTGGCGCTGGATCCCCTTTCGCGCGCAGCAGCGTCGGTTTACAAGGAGCTCGAGGGTGCGCTGCGCGCAGCGAATGCAGTGACGTTCGATGATCTTCTGGTACTTCCGGTTCAGGTGCTTCGCGAGAATCCCGACGTGCTCGACAAATATTCGGGGAAGTTCCAGTTCATTCTCGTCGACGAATATCAGGACACCAACCGCGCGCAATTCCAGTTCATCAAGCTCCTCGGCAAAGGTCACGGCAACGTGTCCGTTGTCGGTGATGATGACCAGTCCATTTACGGCTGGCGCGGCGCAGACATCAGGAACATTCTCGATTTCGAGAAGGAATTCACGTCCGCGAAGATCGTGCGCCTGGAGGAGAACTAC
>DASROK010000511.1:0-4528 GCA_035646915.1 Gemmatimonadaceae bacterium | reverse complement strand
AGTCGAAGGAACGACATCGAAACGCCACACGACGTGCCCATCTTTCGCATCGAGTGCGTAAACGTGACCGGTCACTCCAACCTGGTCACCACCTGCGTTGCCGGCGAAAACCAGCCCGTTGGCAGCGATTGGCGCCATCGGTATCGTTACGCCGGGACGCTTCATGTCGATCTGATAGTCCCACAGAGTCTTCCCGTCTTTTGCGTCGAGCGCAATCACGTGCGCATCGGAAGTACCGCGGAAGAGCCGGCCGTCCATGTACGCAAAACCACGGTTCACAGCGAGCGCACCCGGAGTTTCGCTGTGCCTTACCTGCTTCCACTTCTCCGCACACGTCGCAGCATCGATTGCATATGAGATCGTATCGGTCGTGAAATACATGCTGCCGTCAATTACGATCGGTCCAGTCTGGAGAGATGTGACCTCAGGAAGCTTGTAGCTGCAGATAGTGGACAGCCGCGCGACGTTCGATGGATCGATGCTGGTGAGGGGAGAATATCGATCACCGGCGAGCGTTCGATTGTAGGAAGGCCAGTCGTTGGAATCGACAGATCCAACAGTTGCCGAGGCCACGGGAGCGGGAGTGTTTGTCGCCGGTGCGGGTGAGCAGGCCACCAGGATACACGCGATTACCGCGAAGTGAACGGCGCGAGACTGGTGTGTCACGGAAACCTCTCAAGCGGGGGTGTGCTCATGGGGCGCATCAAACGCGCCATATCCTCATTAAACTAAATAAGTCCAATATATCCTTGACTTATTTACCTTAGCTCTGCAAGATTCCAGTTAACCGCGGCTGGACAGCCGCAAACCTTCAATACCGGAGTTGTCATGAACAAATCCTTCCTCACTGCCACGACCGCAGTGGCATCGCTCTCCCTCGCTGTTGCTGCTTTTGCGGCCGACAAAGGGACCATCGAGCCGTCCAATCATATAGTAGCGGTGAGCGCGCCCGCCCTGGACGATGCGACGATTGTCGCAATCTTCGACGCGGCCAACACTGCCGACATCGAGACCGGCGAGCTCGCGATGAAGAAGGGCAGCAGAAAGGAAGTAAGAGATTTCGGAGCGATGCTGGCTCGCGATCACAAGGCAGTACGCCAGCAGGGAAGGGATCTGGCCGCCAAGCTTGGAGTCGTCCCAACTCCGCCTGCTGATGATGCAAGCGCCAAGGCGCATGCTGCCGCAATGAAGACTCTTCGTTCCGCGCGGGGTGCTGCATTCGACCACGCATTTCTTCAGCATGAAGTAGCATTTCACAAGGCGGTGATCGATGCTGTCAACGCTACGCTTCTTCCCGCGATTCAAAATGCCGAGCTCAGGAAGCTCGTGGTGACCGTGGCACCAGCGTTCCAGGCTCACATGATCGCCGCAGACAATCTCGACAAAAAGCAGATCGCCTCACGGCAGCAATAAACGGAGACGGCAGATGTTGACGAGCCGCCATCTTCGATCGGGTGTGGTTGCGCTTGCAGGTGCTTTTTTCCTCACCGGCTGCAATGGAAAAGGCACCAGCGGGCCCGACCCCGAGACGATTGCGACAGGTCGTGAGATCTTTCGCTACGATACGTATGGAGATGAAAAGTTCTGGACCGACACGCTCAGAATGCATGAGGTGATTCAGGCAGCGGTCACTCCAGCGGTAGCGCTTTCGGTGGGACTCAAGGTAGATGCCGACGCGCTCCCCGCCGCACTCAAGACAGCAATCGCAGCGGGTCAGGTCGATCTCAACAGCACCGCGACCACGCTCGCACTGCTCAAGCTGAATGCAGTAGTGGGACTAAAGGGCGACGTGCAGAGCGTGAACGGCCAGGACAAACTGGTGCGCGTCGGAATAACGTGCGCGCTCTGTCATTCGTCAGTAGACAATTCGTTCGCCAAAGGAATTGGCAGCAGGCGCGACGGATGGGCGAACGTCGATCTCAATCCCGGTGCGATCGTTGGACTTTCGCCGGCTTTGACGCCCGGACAGAAGCAAGTCTACAACTCGTGGGGAGCCGGCCGGTACGATCCGCGCTTCAACATCGACGGCAAGAATACTCCCATTGTGATTCCGCCAGCATACGGACTGCACGGGATCGACAAGGAGACATTCACCGCTGAAGGCCCGGTGTCATACTGGAATGCCTATGTTGCAGTAACACAGATGCATGGCCAGGGAACATTCCATGACCCGCGTCTTGGAATAAGTGTGGTGCAGGAACCCGATCTCGTCACGCCGAAGCTGGACGCACTCCGCGAGTATCAGCTCAGCTTGAGCGCTCCCGTGGCGTCAGCAGCAAGTTATGATGCAGCAGCAGCAAGAGGACGCGATGTTTTCGCTGGCGCAGGAAAATGCACAACTTGTCACGTCGGGCCGCAGTTTACGGACATCAATCGCGGAAAGCTGCATGCGCCGGCGGAGACAGGAATGGACGCGAGCTACGCAATGAGAACCAGCCAGAAAGCGTATCGCACTACTCCGCTTCGCGGACTGCAGCAGCATCCTCCGTACTTTCATGATGGAAGTGCGGCGACGCTCGCAGATGTCGTCACGCACTATAATGGCTTTCTCAAGCTTGGCCTTACGGCAGCACAGCAGAATGATCTGGTGCAGTATCTGAAGACTCTCTGAGACGACTCACCGAGGCTGAACAAAAAAACCCGATTGATTCGGGTTTTTTTGCGTCTAATACCGTGAGCTCCAGCTCTCAAAAAATGACAAGAGTGATTGCGATCGATACTGCCATTGTGATGAGCACTCCCGCGGCAATGAGGCGATACCGTGGTGCTCCCATTACGGCTGAGATCCCGAGCTTTACCACAGTATTCGCCAGAATCCCGATGGCAATTGCATGCGCGGCGTTGGACTCAAGCAGGTTCGTCGAGGGCGTGCTCATTGAAACGGTCAGTGCGTCCACATTCGTAAGACCGAGCACAACGGCGCTGCCGTAGAGCCCCTGGACTGACCACATCTGCCGGACGAAAGTCACGGCGATCATTGCCACCTGGAAAACCACCGCGAGCTGGATTGCGACCCACAGGCGAAGTGGATTTTTTTCGTTCGCCGCCAGCCAGGCCATGGGTGCGGCGACCTGACTGTTGCTTTCCCAGGCTCCGCCGAATCGCCACGCCAGCACCAGGACCGTGACTCCGATCAATGCCGCCGGCAGAACGAATGGCAACAGCGCTATGGCGACCGTCTGGTTCAGCAGCAGACTGATCAGCAGCACCCGCGGAACAAGAATTGTGCAGGCGCCAACAACACCGGCTGCGAGCCCGACGGCTGCGTCAGGGTATTGCCTGCTGTACCGTGCGAACCCTACTGTGACTGCTGTAGATGAGATCACACCGCCGAACATCCCGGCGAGCAGATATCCGCGGCCACGACCGGTGCTGCGACGAGCAATAAACCCGGCGAAATTGAGCGCGCAGAATAGCAGCACAATCACCCACAGCAATCGCGGGCGAATAGCTGCCTGGCCGAGGTAAGGACCTTCCGGGAGAAGCGGCAGAACTACGAGAGCGAGGACTGCAAACTGAAGAGCGGCTCTCAACTCTTCCGAATCGAGATTACTTACCGCGCCGTGCAGTCGCTTCTTTTCGTTGAGAGCGAGTACCATGACTGATCCGGCGCCAGCCGCAATCAACCATGACACCGCGCCTGCGAGCACACCGAGAGCTACAACCAGAATTGCCGCAACCTCGGTCGTGCTATCGCGAGTGGATCCCGGTTGTCTGACAAACATTACATAAGCGGCAACCGAAAGTGCGGCGCCGCCCGCGACGATTACCGAAGCGAGATTCTCGTGGCCTTCCCGAGCGAGGAGACCAGCCGTGCCTCCGACCAGACCGAGAAGCAGGAAAGTTCTGAGGCCGGCAAAGCGAGCATCCGGCCCAGCGGCATGTCCTGACCACTCGCGCTCGAGACCCACACCAAGGCCAATCAGTGCCGCAATTGCGAGACGGAACGCTGCGGCAAGCTGAACATCAGTGATCTCCATCGGGAAATCCTACGCCGCTCTGATGTCGCGCGCCATCCAGGAGCAACGCACATGCCCTTCTCATAGATTAGACCGATGCTGGAAATGGAACTCTTCGCACTGCTCGAGCACACCGCTGACGGCGCGTACACCGTAACTGCCGACGGAGAGATCTGCTCGTGGAACGGCGCAGCCGAGCGGCTCTTCGGTTATTCCGCGAGCGAGGTGGTCGGCCGCAACATCGATGACGTGTTTCAGGCGCGCGACGGGCTTGGAACCGAAGCGCTTGCCGGTGGACTCGAGTCTGCAACACGGCACTGGGACGAAGCGTCCGGCGGAATTCCCAATTTCGATCTCGAGGTAAGGCAAAAGACGGGCGACCGCATGTGGATCAACGTGTCGACGATTGTCTTCGACAACAAAAGAACGGGTCGCCAGTTGTTCGTGCGCATCGTGCACGACATAACTCACCGCCGCAACAGAGAGGAGCTGCTCGAACGCATGCTGGTGTTTGCCCGGCAGATGGCGTCGCTGACTGATGACACCGCGGATCAGGCGCCAGTGGAGAA
>DASROK010000510.1:0-4852 GCA_035646915.1 Gemmatimonadaceae bacterium | reverse complement strand
GGATTGAACGACCCGCCGAAAACGCCGAGGCGCAAAGGCTACTGCGACGCCTGGGCGGCCGGAGCCGCTCCGCAAACGTCCCTCACCTCGCGATCATTCGGGTAAGCCTTGCGCATCGCATCACACAGCTCGCGCATGTCCTCCTTGTAATTGATCGCCTTGTATGCGGCGTGCAGCCGAAGGTATGCCTCGCGCGTTTTGTTCGCGTTCGGATGCAGCTTGATCACATCCTTGAAGTAGATGATCGCGCTGTCGTACGCCTTACGCTTGAGATAGTGATAACCCGTCTCGTAATCCTTGATCGCAAACCACTCATCGAGCTTCTTGAGCTGCTCGTCGGCGCGCGGAAGAAGCGGAGACTCGGGATACAATGACTGCAGCGTCTGGAACTGCGTGATCGCATCCTGACCGTATTCAGCGTCCAGCACGGGCTTTCGCCACATGTGCTGGTATGCCATGCCCGACGCGAGAAGCGCGTCGTCGGCAAGCGTGTCCTGAGGGAGAAGCTCGTAGATCCGACTGTATGATTTTGCTGCGAGAAGGTTGTCTCCCTTCTTTTCCTGGGACTTCCCGAGGTAGTAGTACGCCAGCGAGATACGCGGATCACGCGGCGAAAGCTCAGTGGTGAGCCTCTCGAACGCTTTGGACGCGTTGTCCCATCGCTTCGCGTTGTACTCCTTCATGGCGCCTGCATACAATGCTTCGGTGCTTCCATAAGCACCTGCATTGAATGGCTGCTTGCACGCTGCCAGAGCGAGCACTGATACAATGAGAAAACGCCTCGAGATCATGCGAATTCTCCTACCCTCTCATGCGCAGACTGTTCAATGCTCTGGCGGCCAATCGAGTGATAGGTGAATCCGAGATCGGCCATCTTGGCCGGGTCATAGAGGTTACGGCCGTCGATCAGAACGGGACGGCGCAGCGCTGATTTCACTCTGGCGAAATCCGGATGGCGATACTCGTTCCAGTCGGTGACGACTACAAGCGCATCCGCACCCTGAAGAGCGTCGTAGTTGGTCTCGGCATATGTGATACGACCGCCGAGCTTGTGCTTTGCCTCGTCCATCGCAGCCGGGTCGTGCGCGCAGACTGTCGCGCCTGCCTCGAGAAGGTCCTCGATCAAGGTGATCGAAGGCGCGTCACGCATGTCATCCGTCTGCGGCTTGAATGCAAGACCCCATACAGCGATCCGCATTCCAGTGAGATCATCACCAATCGCATCGCGCAGCTTCTCACTGAGGCGAAGCTTCTGGCCGTGATTCACCTCTTCCACCGAAGTGAGAACCTTGAGCTCCATTCCCATCTCGGCTGCGGTGCGAACGAGCGCTTTCACGTCTTTCGGAAAGCATGATCCGCCATACCCGGGGCCCGGAAAGAGAAACGAAGGGCCGATGCGCGAATCACTGCCGATACCACGACGCACCATGTCGACGTTCGCGCCGACGAGCTCGCAAAGGTTCGCAATCTCGTTCATGAACGAAATGCGTGTGGCAAGCATTCCGTTCGCTGCGTACTTGGTCATCTCTGCCGACGCAATGTCCATGAAGATGATGGGATTGCCGGTGCGCACGAATGGCGCGTAGATCTCGCTCATCATTCGCCGCGCGAACTCACTGTCCACGCCGAGCACAACGCGATCGGGCTTCATGAAATCATCGACAGCCGCGCCTTCCTTCAGGAATTCAGGATTGCTGCACATGTGGAAGGGATGCTTCGCGTCCTTTCGCACTTCGGCGGCGACCTTGCCTGCTGTTCCGACTGGAACTGTCGACTTGGTCACGATGACCATCTCGCGCGTCATGTGCCGGCCAACTTCTCTCGCGACTGCAAGGACGTGCTGAAGATCGGCTGATCCGTCTTCGTCCGGCGGAGTGCCAACCGCGATGAAGAGAACGTCAGCCGACGCAATGGCCGCAGCGATATCAGTAGTGAAGCTGAGACGGCCGTCAGCCTGGTTTCTCTCTACGAGATCCTCGAGGCCAGGCTCGTATATCGGGAGGATGTTCTTCTTCAGCCCGTCGATTTTCGAAGCGATGACGTCAGCGCAAACAACGTCATTACCCGTTTCAGCGAGACATGCGCCTACGACTAGTCCGACGTATCCGGTACCGATTACTGAGATATTCATGAATTGCTTTCTGGTATCAGGCGATTGCCATGTCAGCGCTCTTCACACCCGCACCCGGGGTGCCACGGCGCGAAAGACCGGCGGTTGCGTTGCGTGTGTCGACAACAACGTGCGAAAGATCGACCACGCGCTGGTAATCGATCGTGGAATGATCGGTGATGATTACAACTGCATCAGCCGATTCGAGCTCCTTGTCGCTGAGCTCGACACTGTGGTGCTCGTGACCGTCTTCGCGGAATGACACGACATGCGGGTCATGATAATTCACGCTTGCTCCCTGCTCCTCGAGCATGCTGATGACATCGAGTGCAGGGCTCTCACGCATGTCGTCGATGTCCTTCTTGTACGCAACGCCGAGCACGAGTATGCGGCTGCCGTTCACCGATTTGCGGTCTGCATTCAGCGCCTGCGCAACGCGCTCGACTACGAGCGCGGGCATTTCACTGTTGATCTCGCTCGCAAGATCGATAAACCGCGTCTTGTAGTTGAGCGTGCGCATCTTCCACGCGAGGTAGTGCGGATCGAGCGGAATGCAGTGCCCGCCAATTCCCGGCCCCGGAGTGAACTTCATGAACCCGAAAGGCTTGGTAGCGGCTGCCTCGATCACTTCCCAGACATTCACGCCGAGCTTGTCGCAGACAATCTGCATCTCGTTCACGAGCCCGATGTTCACCGAGCGGAAAGTGTTCTCGAGAAGCTTCACGAGCTCTGCAGTCTCGGTGCTCGACACCGGAACGATGTGCGCGAGACTCGATGCATAGAGCGCCGTTGCGACCTCGGTGCACGCAGGCGTGATTCCGCCGACCACCTTGGGAGTGTTCTTTGTGTTCCAGACAGGATTGCCGGGGTCGACGCGCTCGGGGCTGAACGCGAGAAAGACGTCTTCACCAACAGTGAGTCCCGCTTCCTCGAGCTTGGGTTGCATCAGTTCGCGAGTTGTTCCCGGATACGTTGTGCTCTCGAGAACAATCAGGAGACCCGGATGCGCATTGCGCGCGATTGCGTCGGCCGCGGCAATGATGTAGGTCATGTCCGGATCACGCGTCTTCGCAAGCGGAGTAGGAACCGCGATCGATATCGCGTCCATCTCGCGCAGCCGGGATTCATCAGCCGTGGCTTCGAACTTCCCCGACTTTACAACTTGAGCAAGCTCATCGCTCGAGACGTCCTGAATGTGTGACTTGCCGGAGTTGAGCCCGCTCACTACACGCTCGCTCACATCGTAGCCGATCACGTGGAACCCGGCTTTCGAGAATTCAAGCGCCAGCGGAAGACCAACGTAGCCAAGCCCGACAACTCCGATGCACGCGCTGCGATCCTCGAGCTTCGCGAGCAGCCGCTTCTTCATTGTCGCTTCGTCAGCTGCCATAGAACTCTCTCACCGCGCCGATGACTTCATCGAGCTGCGCTCCTGTCAGTTCAGGATAGATGGGCAGCGAGATCACTTCCTTCGCTGCCTTCTCACTCTCGGGAAACGCCCCGGCCTTGTATCCGAGATACTCGAAGCACGGCTGAAGATGAAGCGGCAGCGGATAATAGACCGAGCTGCCGATTCCTTTTTTCTTCAGGTGCTCCTGCAGTTCGTCACGTCTTGTCACCCGAAGGGTGTACTGGTTGTAGATCGAAATATTTGCGGGGTCGATCACAGGAGTTCTGATATCGGACGCGTCCGCGAAAGCGGCGTTGTAATACTCCGCATTTTTCCTTCTCGCGGCACTCCAGCCTTCAAGATGCGGAAGCTTTGCGAGAAGTACCGCTGCCTGAAGTGCATCGAGCCGGCTGTTGTACCCGACTTCATCATGGAAGTAGGTCTTCATTCCACCATGCACGCGAAGCCGGCGAAGGCGCGCAGCGAGATTCTCGTCCTGCGTAACGACCATTCCTCCGTCGCCGTATCCGCCGAGATTCTTGGACGGAAAAAAGCTGAACGTACCGATGGTCGAAGCTTCACCCGCTTTTACTGTCCTGTCGCCGATCTTTCTCGTCGCGCCAATTGACTGCGCAGCATCCTCGATGATCGGGAGCTGAGGAAGCGCAGCCGCAATTGCGTCGATCGGAGCAAGCTGGCCGAACAGATCGACAGGAATGATCGCCTTTGTTTTTTCAGTTACGACGGACGTCGCTGACTGAGGCGAAATGTTGAACGTGTCGGGATCGATGTCCGCGAACACGGGCCGTGCGCCAACGTTGTGAATCGCGCCGGCAGTGGCGAAGAAAGTGAACGGAGTCGTCACGATCTCGTCACCGTGCCTCACGTCGAGCGCACGAAGCGAAAGCAGAAGTGCATCGGTGCCGTTTGCGCAGCCGATTGCGAAGCGGGTATTCGAGAGCTCCGCAACCGCCTGCTCGAGACGTTCGACGGGAGCGCCAAGAATGAAGGCCTGATCATCCACAATCTGCATCATCGCGCCGACAACGTCGTCGCGGATCGTGGCATGCTGGGCGCGTAAATCGAGAAGAGGAACTGCCATCATTAAAGCCGAGGTAACAGAGAAGACAGAGTTAGGAGAGAAGAAACGACCGAGGAACGGTTACAGCCTGTAAAGATGACGGGTTCACACCTTCAACGGGAGCGGGACGTCCCGTCCGGTCTTCGCCGATTCATAAATGCCGAGTATCAGCTCGAGGGACTTCCTTCCACCCCTTCCATCTGTTTCGGGCTTTGCGTCGCCCCTGAGAACGGCGAGAACATTTCTATAGTAGCCCTCGTGCCCGTAGCCG
>DASROK010000509.1:0-2161 GCA_035646915.1 Gemmatimonadaceae bacterium | reverse complement strand
TCCATACATGGCACCCGAGCAATTGTTCGGGGAAGCGGATGATGCCCGCACCGATATCTACGCTCTTGGAGCGCTGCTGTTCGAGATGACGACAGGAAAGCGCGCGTTCATCAAGGAACGCCCCGAATCGCTGATGTTCGCGATCATCAACAGCACTGCGCCATCAGTGAAGTCACTTCGCGCTAATACACCCGATGCTCTCGATCGACTGATCGCGGAATGTCTTCGAAAGCAACCGGCACAGCGCCCTGAATCAGCTGCAGTCGTTGCGCAGGCTCTGCGCGGAATCAAGGATGGCGTTCCAAGCGGAGCACTTCCGATTCCTTTGCGCGATACAATTCGCGCAATTGCAGTTCTTCCGCTGAGGAACCTGTCGAACGACTCATCCCAGGAATATTTCGCGGACGGAATGACCGAGTCGATCATTTCCGATCTCGCCGGAATCAAGGCCCTGCGCGTGATCTCACGAACTTCGGTGATGGCGTACAAAGGCACGACCAAGTCGCTTCCCGACATCGCTCGCGAGCTGAACGTCGATGCCGTGCTGGAAGGATCGGCGCTGCTGGTCGGCAATCGGGTTCGAGTTTCAGTGCAGCTCGTGTCAGCACGAAGTGACGATACACTCTGGACTGAGCGATACGATCGCGATCTCGAGGATGTTCTCGCGCTTCAAAGCGAGCTTGCAGAGAAAGTCGCGCGTGCAATTGCGATTCAGCTCTCGCCGGTCGAAGCGAACCAGCTTGCAAAACGCGACACCGTGAATCCTGAAGCGCACCTCGAGTATCTCAAGGCGCGGCACGTCCTCATGTCGGGGTCGATCGATGGGACAGACGCTGCACATCGCTACGCGCAGCGCGCGCTCGAGATAGATCCGGACTACGCGCTCGCATGGTGCGCACTCGGCGACTCGATCACCTGGGCTGCGGTTCGCGGCTTGATCCCGCCGGCGAAGGCGATGAAGGAAGCCCTCGATGCAGTGAACAAAGCTCTCGAGATCGACCCCGGACTTGCAGATGCTCACGCATCGAAGGGTTTGATTCTCACGCATTCCGGCCAGATGGCCGAAGGCCTGCGGTCACTCCAGAGAGCAGTCGAGCTCAATCCCGGTCACGCATCAGCGCAGAATCTTCTCGGGCGGGCATACTACGCGTACGAACGGATTCCCGAAGGACTTGCCGCGATCGAGAAGTCGGTGAGCCTCGACCCGGTATCGATGATGGTCTACACTGGTGCCGGGGATGGGTATTACTTCGCGCGGCAGTACGAGAAGTCCGTGTTTCACTATCGCATGGCGCTCGAGCTCGACAAGCGCTTTGACGGAGCGCACACCGGACTAGCGAGATCACTCGAGGCCCTCGGCCGATATGATGAGGCCCGTGAGGAGTACGAAGAAGGGCGTCGTCTTGCAGGTGGCGTCGCCGGTCCGTCATTCGGGCTCGCACATCTCGCTCAGGCGAGCGGAAACGAGACCGAAGCCCGGCGTATCCTCGCCGAGCTGGTCGAAGCGCGGAAAACGCGGGTGATCTCAGCCTGGGGAATCGCCGTTCTTCATGCCAGCCTTGGCGACATCGACGAGGCCTTCAAGTGGCTCGAGACTGCGATCGAAGAGAAAGCCCCGGGAGTGGTGACGCTGAGAGTGCATCCCCGGCTCGACCCCGTCCGGCAGGATCCCCGGTACTGGCCGCTGGTAGAAAAGGTCGGGCTCGCGGGATAGGGGAGAGACCCCTTTCGCCCTTCGTGACGGGCAGTACTTTGGTGGTGACAACCATTCATGGCAGAGGGTGCCCCCATGTCCAGTATCATCACCTCCACAACTGCACGTCGCGGCTTCCTCGGACGTATTGCGGCCGCAGCCGCTGCAGTCGGATTGAGCGGCGGAGTTCCGTCGACGCTTTCCGCCGAGACCGCATCACCTGACCCCGCGCTCGACGCGTGGCTTGGCAAGATCAAGGGCAAGCACAAGATGGTCTTCGACGTGACCGAGCCCAACAACGGCTTTGGCGTCATCTGGCCGCGCATCTACATGAACACGATGCAGGCGACGTATCCCGGTGAGAGCGTCACGCCTGTTGTGATCCTGCGTCATTCGGGAATTCCGCTTGGAATGAACGACGCGCTGTGGGCGAAATATCCGCTGGGTGAGACGTTCAAGATCAACGAG
>DASROK010000508.1:0-2900 GCA_035646915.1 Gemmatimonadaceae bacterium | reverse complement strand
ACTCGGCGCCCTTCATCAGGATCATGGGCACGGCCGCGAGAGTCTCGACGTTGTTGATAGTCGTCGGCTGCCCGAAAACTCCGGCAACCGCTGGAAACGGCGGCTTGATGCGTGGATTTCCGCGGCGCCCTTCTAGCGAATTCATCAGCGCGGTTTCTTCGCCGCAGATATAGGCGCCCGCACCTTTGTGCACGTGCACATCTATCCGCTTGCCTGTCCCCATGGCATTCGGGCCAAGAATTCCGGCGTTGTAAGCCTCACGAACGGCAACTTCCATTCGCTCGAGCGGTTCGGTGAATTCCCCTCGGATGTAGATGTAGGTTGTCTCAGCACCGATCGCGTATGCAGCAATCGCGCAACCTTCAACGAGCGCGTGCGGAGTCCATCGCATTATCTCGCGGTCCTTGAACGTTCCCGGCTCGGACTCATCTGCGTTGCAGCAGAGATAGTGCGGCTTTCCGTCGTCGGGCTTCATGAATGACCACTTGAGCCCGGTGGGAAAGCCCGCGCCGCCACGTCCGCGAAGACCAGATTCCTTGACGATGTTCGTGATGTCGACGGGTGACATGCCGAGCGCTTTTTCCAGCGCCTGGTAGCCGCCTCTCCTTTTCCATCCGTCGAGCGAGCGCGCATCGGGATCACCGAAGTGCTGGGAGAGAACCGGCGTTTCGCGCGGATGCGATTTGTGCGGATAACCCATTATGGAAGCTTTGCGAGAATGTCCGGGACGTTTTCGGGCGTCACAGATTCTATGAACTGTTCGTTGATCATCACCGGCGTCGGAAATCCGCATGCACCAAGACACTCCACTTCGATGACTGTGAAGCGATTGTCGGGCGATGTGAGCCCAAGCTCGCCGGTCTTTGTGTGCTGCAGAAACGCTTTCACCACATCCTCGGCGCCGCAGATACCGCACGGCGACGTAGTGCACACCTGCACGAAGTATTGGCCAACAGGATGCTGGTGATACATCGTGTAAAACGTCACGACGCCTTTTACGTAGGCTGGTGTCAGCTCGAGGAATTCCGCGACTTCAGCAATTGCGGCTTCGCTGACCCATCCACGCTCGCGCTGAACAATCCAGAGCGCGGGAAGCAGCGCGGCCATCTTTGTAGGATAGCGCGCGAGAAGCATTCTCAGCTCATCACTTGCATCGCCTGTAAATACAGGCACATACGGCTCATGCGCGTGGTCGTCGTGAGACATCGCGTCCGGCGCCTTGATGCCGGTCATCGGTCTATCTCTCCCATCACGATGTCGATGCTTGCATTGATGGCGATCACGTCAGAAAGGAGGTGGCCTTCGACCATCCTTGGAATTGCGGCAAGATTCACAAACGAAGGCGGGCGGATGCGCCAGCGAACCGGCTTGGATGTGCCGTCCGAGACCATATAGTAGCCCTTCTCTCCTTTTGGGCTCTCAACGGCCACGTACGATTCGCCAATCGGCGGACGGGGTCCCTCCATCACCTGCTTGAAGTGATGGATCATCGATTCCATTTCACTCGTCGCCTTCGACTTTGGAGGAAGAATCACGCGCGCGTCATCGACGTTGACTGGACCTTCAGGAAGTCTGTCGGCAGCCTGCTGAAGAATTCGAACTGACTGGCGCAGCTCTTCCATTCGAACGAGATAGCGATCGTACACGTCGCCGTTGGTCCCAACCGGAACGTCGAAGTCGTACGTCTCGTAGCCGAGATACGGGAAATCTTTCCGGACGTCGTATGCGACTCCCGATGCACGCAGCATCGGGCCTGACAATCCCCAGTTGATCGCTTCGTCCGGCGTCATTACGCCGAGGCCGATAGTGCGGCCAACCCAGATTCCGTTGCGGGTGAGGATGCGGTCGATCTCGTCGACGGTATTCGGGAAAGTCTTTATGAAGTTCCGAAGACCATCCATCCACCCGGCTGGAATGTCAGCCGCCATTCCGCCAACACGCGTCGCTGAAGTCGTAAGCCGCGCGCCGACCCACGCCTCGAGCAGATCGTAAACCCGCTCACGCTCCTGGAACGCCCACAGGAACGGCGTATACGCACCGATGTCGATGCAGGTTGTGCCAACCCACACCAGGTGTGAGATGATCCTCGAGAGCTCCGACGCGATTACGCGCAGCACTTCGCAGCGCTCGGTGATGTCGATTCCGAACAATCGCTCGGCGCCAAGTGCGAACGCGACGTTGTTGCCGATCGAGTTGAGGTAGTCCTCGCGATCGGTCCACGGAATTATCTGATTGTACTGGCGGTACTCACCGATTTTTTCGAATCCGCAGTGAAGATATCCAATGTGCGGAATGCAGCGGACAACGGTTTCGCCATCGAGCTCGAGAACCAGTCGCAGCACGCCGTGCGTTGCCGGATGCTGCGGCCCGATGTTGATGAGCATGTGATCGGACTCGAGCTCGGGCTCCATCGACGGGGGTTGAGCGAGCGCGAGTCCGCCGCCGGTATCGTTCACGACGAGCGGAACACGCTGAGGTTTTCCCTGCGCGTCCAGGCCCGTTGTCGAAAGCTCCACTTCTACTGTGCGATTGCCTGATGCCATTTACTCGCCCGTCCTTTCGCCGCTCGAGAGCCGCTGGCGCATGTCGGGCGGCAGGTCCTCGAATGCATCGGCGATCGACAGCTCTTCCATCGAGTAGCGCGACTCGATGTTCTGCGCGAGCGCCTGGCGCAACTGCTCCGCTCTCGAGAAACGGCCGCGAAGCGGAAAATCCTTTCTGAGCGGGAACCCTTCGCGATACTGCTCCCACATCAGAATTCTTCGAAGATCAGGATGACCCTCGAACACAATGCCGAACATGTCGTAGCATTCGCGCTCCATCCAGTCTGCGGCTTTCCAGATTCCCCATACGCTCGCGATTTTTAGCGGAGCGCCGCGCGGAATCTGCGCCTTGACTCG
>DASROK010000507.1:0-9782 GCA_035646915.1 Gemmatimonadaceae bacterium | reverse complement strand
ACATGAAAGTGTGATCGACGCGTATATCGCAGGACTCGAGGATCGCGTTGCGCAGGGCAATCCAGTCGATCACATATTTTCAGTCGCGAGCTTTTTCGTGAGCCGTGTTGACACCGAAGTCGACAAGCGAATCGACGAAATGGTGAAGGCCGCAAATCCGGGCGATCGCGACAGGCTCAAGATGCTGAAAGGCCGCGCTGCAATCGCGAACGCAAAAATGGCCTACAAACTGTTCCGCCGGAAATTCTCGGACTCGAATCCAAAGTGGACAGCACTGGCTGAGCGTGGCGCAAGGGTTCAGCAGCCGCTGTGGGCAAGCACCAGCGTTAAAAATCCTGTCTACCGTGATGTGATGTATGCAGAAGAGCTCATCGGCGATGATACAATCAATACGATGCCGCCGGCTCTCATCGAAGCCTTCAAAGACCACGGCGACGTCCAGCGCACAGTAGACAAACGACTCGGCGCAGCAGAAGGATTGCTTCGGGAAGTAGAAGCTGTCGGAATTTCCATGAAAGACGTTACAGACAAGCTGCTGGTCGACGGACTGGCGAGCTTCCAGAAATCGTGGGATACCCTCACTGCGGGGATCGAGCGGAAAATGAGCGCTCTCACGGCAGCGAAGTGACCGCGTCGTACGTCCCGCGCACCAAAATCGTCTGTACGCTCGGCCCGGCCAGCGCGACCGACGAGGCAATCAAAGGCCTGATCGAGGCGGGCATGAACGTAGCCCGCCTCAATTTCTCCCACGGCACGCACTCGCAGCACCTCGAGACCGTCGCAATGGTCCGTCGGTGCGCAAAAGAGCTGGGTTGCCCTGTCGCGATCCTTGGCGATCTCCAGGGTCCGCGCATCCGCGTGGGAGACATCAACGGAACGATCCACGTCGAGCCGGGCGAAGATCTCGTCCTCGTGCACGAAGGGCTCGAGCGCGAAGGCGAGATTCCGATCACTTATGATCAGCTCGCGAACGACGTTCACGTCGGCGACCGAATCCTCATCGATGATGGATTGATCGAGCTCCTTGCGATGGAAGTGAACGAGCAGCGCGTGAAAACCCGTGTTGTTCACGGTGGTCCGATCAACCCGCACAAGGGACTCAATCTGCCCGGAGTGCATGTCTCTGCTCCGTCGATAACGGAGAAGGACATTGCCGACGTGAAGTTCGCGGTCGAGCAGGATCTGGATTACCTCGCGCTCAGCTTTGTGCGTCGCGCCCGCGACATCGAGGAGTTGCGGGCGATGCTGCCCACGAGTGTGCTCATCGTCGCCAAGATCGAGAAGGATGTCGCGCTCGCGAACATCGGAAGCATCATCGAAGCGTCAGATGGCGTGATGGTCGCGCGCGGTGATCTTGGAGTCGAGCTTCCATTCGAGGAAGTGCCGAGCGCGCAGAAGAGGATCATCAGTCTGGCGAATCAGCTGCAGAGGCCGGTGATCACCGCGACTCAGATGCTCGAGTCGATGATCGAGAATCCGCGGCCAACCCGGGCAGAAGCAAGCGATGTCGCCAATGCGATTCTCGATGGCACTGATGCAGTCATGCTGTCCGCGGAGACGGCAGCCGGAGCGTATCCGCGGCTCGCTGTCGAAGCAATGCGCCGCATCATCACGGAGGTGGAACGCCATCCGCCCGCTACAATGATAAAGCGCGCTGGCGAGCGGGATGTTACCGCGGCGATATCGACTGAAGCAGCAATTGCAGCGGCGACCACTGCGGCTGTCGGAATGCTTCACGCGCCGCTCGTCGTTGTATTCACGAAAAGCGGTTTTTCCGCCCGTGTTGTCGCTGCTCATCGTCCGGGAGTTTCGATTCTCGTGCTGACTGATCAGCCGCGTACCTACCGGCAGCTCGCACTCGTGTGGGGCGTGATACCGATTCTCGTTCCACACTGTGAGAACTACGATGAGATGATGGCGAGAGCAAAGGATGCCGTAGTGGAACGCCAGCTTGCGTCGAAGGGCGACCGCATCATCGTCACCGCAGGCGTCCCCTTCGACACTCCGGGGACGACGAACCTGCTGAAAGTTGAAACGGTGTGAAGCTCACATTCCTCGGAACAGGAACCAGCTTCGGCGTTCCGCAGGTGGGATGCGGGTGCGCGGTCTGCCATTCCCCTGATCCGCGCGACAAGCGAAGTCGTGTTGGTGCGCTCGTCGAGACTGATGAGGGAGCGCGTCTTCTCATCGACACTCCCCCTGAGCTTAGGCTGCAGATGATCGCTGCCGGAATCGATCGGGTCGATGCAGTGCTCTACACGCACGATCACGCCGATCACACGCACGGCCTGGATGACATTCGCGCGCTCTCGATGCGGCGCGACGCTCCGCTCGAGATGTACGGGCCGGAAGATTCGCTGAATCGTCTCGCGAAGCGCTTCCCGTACATTTTCGATGACTCCATCCGCGCGGTGCCGGGAACCTCAAAGCCAGAAGGTCACGCGATTGCCCTTCGCGACAGGGAACCGGCGCAGATCGCCGGCGTCGAAGTCCTGCCGGTCGCGCTCCCTCACGGTCCGTTCCAGGTATTCGGGTACCGTATCGGGCCGCTCTCCTACATCACTGACGCAAAAACTATTTCGGATGACGTGATTGCGGCGCTGTCGGGCTCGAAGGTGCTCGTGCTCAATGCGCTTTTTCGCACGCATCATCCCACGCATATGAGCATTCCTGAAGCAGTCCGGGCTGCGCAGGCAATCGGTGCCGAACGGACTTATCTGACGCATCTCACGCATGACAACTTTCATGCGGATCTCGAGGCCGAGCTTCCGCGCGGAATAATGCCTGCATTCGACGGTCTTACCGTGCGAATCGACTGAGAAAAAATGACTATACGAATCAATTACTCGAACATGATCGGTGAGGCTGTCGGCGGCATTCCCGAGAGCGAGCTGGCCGCCTCGTCTACCCGGTTCGAAGCTGCCTTCGCTGGATTCGAGACGCTGCGGAAAAGCGGAGCCGTGGGTTTTGTGGACATGGTGCGGGACACTGCGCTGCGCGATCAGGCGACGAGTTTCGTGTCGAAGGCAAAAGGGAGATACGACGACGTCGTGATACTTGGAATCGGCGGCTCGGCGCTCGGACCAATCGCAATGCGCACGGCGTTGAGACCGAGCGGATGGAACATGCTTTCTAGTTCCGCGCGAAGAGGAGAGCCCCGGCTTCACGTTCTCGACAATGTCGATCCCGAGACAATCGCATCGCTCCTGGCAAGGCTGGAGCTGTCACGCACGCTGTTCATCGTGACCTCGAAGTCGGGCGGAACGGCGGAAACAATGTCGCAGTTCCTCATCGTGCATCAGGCGCTCGAGCGGCAGTCGCTCAAGCCCGGCGCGCATCTGGTGTTCGTCACCGATCCAGCGCAGGGTGCCTTACGGCCGCTGGCGGCACAAAATGGGATTCCAGCACTCGATATTCCTCCGAATGTCGGCGGGCGTTTCAGTGTGCTCACGCCTGTTGGAACTCTCCCCGCGGCGCTCATTGGAATCGACGTCGGAAAGCTCCTGGAGGGAGCCGCGGAGATGGCGTCGCGCTGCGAATCGGCGAAGCTCGAAGAAAATCCCGCAGGCATCTACGCAACCCTGCAGTGGCTCGCTGACACGCGGCATGGGAAGACGATCAACGTAATGATGCCGTACTCCGATCCCCTTCGCGATTTTGCGGACTGGTTCGTTCAGCTGTGGGCGGAAAGTCTTGGCAAGCATCTCCCCGACGGATCATCTGTCGGCCAGACTCCGCTTGCCGCACTGGGCGCGACAGACCAGCACAGCCAGGTTCAGCTTTTCATGGAAGGGCCAAAGAACAAGGTGCTGACATTCGTCGCCGTGAAGGAACGCCGAACGGATCTCACGATTCCCCACCGATTCAAGGAAGTGAAGGAGCTCGGCTATCTCGGAGGTCACTCTCTTGGCGAGCTGATCGACATCGAACAGCGTGCGACAGCGGGTGCGCTTGCCAGACGCGGCCGCCCGAATCTCACCATCGAGATCGAGCGAGTCGATGAATGGCATCTTGGCGGGCTCATCATGCTGCTCGAGCTTGCCACGGCGTATGCGGGACAGCTTTATGGCATCGATGCGTTCAACCAGCCCGGTGTCGAGCTCGGAAAGCAGTTTGCCTATGCGTTACTCGGCAGGCCGGGCGCAGATGCGGCAAAGGAGGAGTGGGACAGCCTGCCTCCAGTCGACCCGCGCTGGAGCGTCTAGAGACCTTGCAACCACCGCTCGCTGCGGCAAGTTTGACAAACTATGCATGAAGAACTGATGAACGGGGCCGTCTCGATCGACGACGGCAGAGTGACGGTAGCTGACGAGTCCGCGCTGGCCTCACCGGCAATGGATGCGCTCGTGCGCGCCGCGGTATTCGGAGATCAGGATTCGAAGGACAATGCGCGCTGGCTGATCTGGGAGATTGGTCAGGAAGTGGGTGTGATTCCTTCGTCGATTCACGAGCTGTATACAGCGCGCGGGCGGGGCGAAACCGGCGGGTATACCGTGCCTGCGATCAATGTGCGCGGGATGTCGTATGATACCGCGCGAGCGATCTTTCGAACCGCGAAAAGTCTGAACGCGGGCGCGTTTCTTCTCGAGATAGCGCGGTCGGAGATTGCCTACACTGACCAGCGTCCGTCCGAATATGTAGCGGTGATGACCGCTGCAGCCCTTCGCGAAGGCTGGCGCGCTCCAATTTTCATTCAGGGCGATCACTTCCAGGTAAATGCGAAGAAATTCGCTGTCGATCCCGTGCCGGAAGTGAACAACGTGAAGGCACTTGCACGGGAGGCCATCGCGGCTGGGTTCTACAACATCGACGTCGATACTTCGACGCTCGTCGACTTGAGCAAGCCCAATCTCGATCAGCAGCAGAAGACCAATTACGAGCAGGCAGCGGACATCGCAGCGTTCGTTCGCAGCGAGCAGCCCAATGGAATCGACATCTCGCTGGGCGGAGAGATCGGCGAAGTCGGCACGGAGAACAGCACCGTCGAAGAGCTCGATGCATTCATGGACGGATTCAATCGAACACTGGCCCGCATCGCGCCAGGCGTCGAAGGCCTGTCGAAGATCAGCGTCCAGTCGGGCACAACGCACGGAGGAGTTGTCCTTTCCGACGGAACGATTGCCGATGTGCAGATCGATTTCGGAACGCTCGAGCGGCTTTCAAAAGTTGCGCGCGAGAAATACGGGCTTGCCGGTGCAGTCCAGCACGGAGCATCGACGCTGCCTGATTCGGCTTTTCACAACTTCCCGAAAACTGAAACCGCGGAGATTCACCTCGCGACGAACTTCCAGACCATGCTCTACGATCACCTGCCTGAGGAGCTGCGCCGCGAGATCTACGAGTGGCTTCGCGAGAACGCGAAGGATGAGAGGAAATCCGGCGATTCCGATGAGCAGTTCTTCTACAAGACTCGCAAAAAGGCGCTTGGGCCGTTCAAGAAGAAATTCTGGGATCTCGACTCGGGCACGCGAAAGTCGCTCGCCGCAGCATATGACGAAAAGTTCCGCTTTCTCTTCACGCAGCTTGGAATTGCCGGAACGGCGGATCAGGTGGCGAAATTCGTGAAGCCCGTTGTTCAGCACCGGCCGCAGCCGCATGAAGGCATGGTTGCGGTTGCGGCTGCGCCCGACGATGCCGACCTGAGTGACTGAGAGAAAGCGGGAAGCGGAGCCTGAGTGGGTACCGGCGCTCCGCGATCTCGCGCGGAGATCGCGGCACGATCTGCGGAACGCTTTGAACGGTCTGGTGGTAAACCTCGAGGTTGTTAGAAGCCGTCGTGAGGAATTCGACGCTTCGCTTCAACTTTTCGTGCAGCAGGCAGTCGATCAGGCGGAGGAGTCTGTTCGTCGTGCCGAGAGCACGCTTTTGCTGTTGAGCTCCATTGTTGACGCGATCGATGAAAGTGGTGCTCTTCGCGCGTCAATGGCTGAGCCCGGCTCAGTACGCCTCGGGCCGGAAGTTATATTAAGCATCCCGGAGAACACTCCGGGGAAAACTGAGATCAATGAATAAATCGAAGATTCTGATCGCCGACGACGAGCTGTCGATGACCAACGCGCTCAGTGCAATCCTGAGCGGTGAAGGCTACGACGTCGCCGTCGCGTCTGATGGAAAAAAAGCGCTCGACCAGCTGAGCTCCGACGAATTCGGAGTTGTGCTTGCTGACCTGAAAATGCCCAAGCTGGACGGGTTGGCGCTGCTCAAGGAGCTGCAGCGACTGGCAATTCCCACCGAGTGCATAATCGTGACCGGGCAGGGAACTGTCGATTCGGCTGTTCAGGCAATGCGCGAAGGCGCGTACGACTATATCGAGAAGCCGCTGAACGCTGAAAAGCTGAACCGATTGAAGGCCCTCATCCCGAAAGCACTCGACAAGTTCAACGTGCAGGAGCGCAACCGCGAGCTTTCGTCGAAGCTCGAGGGGCTGACGCACTTTGGTGAGCTGACCGGCCAGTCGGAAGAGATGCGCTCTGTCTATCAGATCATCGATGCGGTCGCGTCATCCACGGCGAGTGTGATGATCCTCGGCGAGTCGGGAACGGGCAAGGAGCTCGTTGCGAGAGCATTGCACACGCGCAGCGATCGTGCAAAAGGGCCTTTCTTCGCGATGAACTGCGCTGCCTTGCCGAAAGACATTCTCGAGAACGAGCTGTTTGGTCACGAGAAGGGTGCCTTCACCGGATCAGTGAATGAGAAGGCGGGCGCATTCGAGATGGCGCATGGAGGAACGATTTTCCTGGATGAAGTGGCGGAGATGTCGCCCGACATTCAGGTAAAGCTTTTGCGCGCAATCGAGACACGGACAATCCGCCGGCTTGGGGGAAAGAAAGAGATTCAGGTCGACATTCGAATTGTCGCTGCGACGAACAGGGATCTTCAGAAGGCACTCGTCGACGGCGACCTGCGCGAAGATCTCTACTATCGTCTTGCAGTAGTTGAAGTCTTCCTGCCGCCGCTCCGCGACAGAGCAGGTGACATCAAGCTGCTGGCGAACGAGTTTCTCGCGCGTTTTGCGGCACAGAACGGAAAGAAAATCAAGGGATTTGAAGACCGCGCGTGGGAGTGGATCCTCTCCTATAACTGGCCCGGCAACGTTCGCGAGCTCAAGAATCATGTCGAGCGCGCAGCGATCATGACGAGAGGAGATATGATCACTGCCGATGACATCATGCCGCGCCACGTGAGAGTCACCGGGGAGTTCCCCGCGCACATGAGTGTTCCGCCGAATGCGACGCTCGCAGATACGAGAAAGCAGATGGTGCTTCGTACGTTCGCATCGACCAGTGGTGATGCAGCGCGCACCGCGAAGATCGTCGGAATTACGCCTGACGAAGTTCGCTCCGAGATTGCCGCGTTGATTCGCAGCAATGGCGGTGCATCGCATGCCGGTGACGATTCGGCTGCGACCGAGAAGAGCAGGGGCGCAAAAGCCGCTCAGGCAAAGCCCAAGGCAAAGAAGCGATAGGAGACCTGGAGCATGTCGGATTACGAGATGGACGACGACGAAGGACATTATGTGGTGATCGAGCGAAGCGAGCCCGGCGTTGGGACGTTCGTGATCGGTCTCGCAATCGGCGCGGGTCTCGCGCTTCTGTTTGCTCCCCGCACAGGAGAGGAAACTCGCCGCGATCTGCAGCGACGCGCGCGCAGGATGGGAGATCAGGCACAGGGTTTCGTGTCGGAAGTGACGGAGTCGGTGAGCAACACGCTGCATGCTGCGAAGGACAGAGTGGAATCTTCGATCGACTCCACTCGTACCGCCGTCGATCTCAAGCGGCGGCAGGTGAGCAATGCAGTCGATGCAGGGCGTGCGGCGGCGGCACAGGCGCGAGTCGAGCTGGAGCAGCGCATCGCCGAAACGAAGGCCGCGTATAAAGAGAGCTAGTGCCGAAGCGGCCGCTCCATATCAGGATCGGCTGGACGCTGCGGGATTATGCAAAGCGCGTCTGGGACAACAGTGGTGAGGACAACATCTTCTTTCTTGCAGGGGGAATTGCGTTCAACATCCTCCTTGCTGCCGTTCCGTTCGTGCTTCTCTTCGCTTCGGGTCTGGGCTACCTCCTCAATCAGTCCACCGACGCTTCGTCTGCCGAAGTAAACGACGTTGTCTACCGGTTTCTTCCGCCGAGTCCCGCGGGAGAACAGCTCGGAAAGGTGCTTGTCGATATCATCAAGTCACGCCAGGCAATCGGTATTTACAGTATCGTCGGCTTCGTGTGGTTTTCGACGAGACTGTTCGGATCACTGCGCAGCGTGCTTGCGCAGATCTTCGACATCGATTCTGATCGAGGGATAATCGCCGGCAAGCTGTTCGACATTCAGATCACCATCGTGTCGTCGCTTCTGCTCGTTGCATATACGGCGCTCAATACTTACCTGGCGCTTGCTACTACGCGTGGTCTTGTGCTTCTCGGCGAGCTGGGCGTGCGCAAGTCGATGATGGGATCGCTGGAGTACAACATCGGACAGGTGATTGGTTTCATTTTCATCGCTCTCATGTTCTACTCGCTGTACAAGTTTCTGCCGAACAGAAAGATCCGGTGGCAGACTGCGTTGATTGCTTCGTTGTTCACGAGTTTTCTGCTGGAGCTCGCGAAGCGCGGGTTTTCTAGCTACGTGAGATCGTTCAATCCGGGGTCGTTATACGGTGGAACTCTTGCCGCTCTGGTCATCGTCGTGGTGTGGGTCTACTATGCGGCAATGATCTTCATACTTGGTGGCGAGGTGGCGCAAGTCTATGAATTACGGCGAGTTAGGCGGCGTCAGCGGGAGGCGTTCGAGGACTGAGAAACTTGGGCAAGGTAGTTGCAATAGAGCCACGTCGCGCGCCGCAGTCCGCGGCGACGCAGTTAAAACATCCCGGAGGCGTTCGTGCGCAAGGTTCTGATTCTGGCCATTCTGGCCGCATCGATCACCGCTTGCAAAAAGACGAAAGAAGGTGATCTCGAGGTAGAGAAGCCTGTGGTCGGCACGGTCACGGATACGCTGAATGTTCCGAGCGTAGACGTCACCACTGACACGGCGAAGGTCGTGGTCCCTGATGTCGACGTCAAGAAGGACACAGCGAACATCAAGGTCCCGAAAGTAGAGATCAAGAAGTAAAGCACAGTTTTGGATGTACTTGTAAAGCAGTCAGAAGTCGCAAGAAGCGCAGTTGCTAGTGACTAGCGACTACGCTTCTTGCGGCTTCTGACTGCTTTTGCTGGTAGAACCGGGGAGTGCTTGAGATTAGTTTTCTCGGTGCCTCAGGCCCCGGAGGGCGAAAGCCCGCTAACTCCGTCAGGACCCCGAAGGTAGCAGCGGCATGCGGTGTCTTGCGTTGCTCCGTCAGGCCTGGGGTATCTTCCCTCCCAAATGTCGCTCGCTCTCGCCCGTAAATACCGCCCAAAAAACTTCGCCGGCGTTGCGGTACAGTCCCATGTATCCGACACGCTTCGCGGCGCAATCGCGCGCGGAAGAGTCGCTCACGGTTATCTCCTGTGCGGACCGAGAGGAACCGGCAAGACCACGCTCGCACGCGTACTGGCCATGGCTCTCAATTGCGAGAATCGCGGCAGCGATGGGGAACCATGCGGAGTCTGCACTTCGTGCCAGCGCATCTGGAGCGGAAGCTCCAGTCTGGACGTAATCGAGATCGACGCCGCATCTAACCGCGGCGTCGATGATGCACGTGAGCTTCGCGAGAGAGCGATGTATGCGCCGTCTGGCGAAGATCGCTACAAGGTCTACATCGTAGACGAAGCGCACATGCTCACCCGCGAAGCATGGAATGCGCTTCTCAA
>DASROK010000506.1:0-2652 GCA_035646915.1 Gemmatimonadaceae bacterium | reverse complement strand
ACGCCGGCCTACGTGAGTCCGGAGCAAGCCGCCGGCGAAGTCAATCTCGACGGAAAAAGTGATCAGTACAGTCTCGGCTGCGTGATGTACGAGATGCTCACCGGTGAAAGACCGTTCAGCGGCGCGACGCCGCAGGCTGTGATGGCGAAGAGATTCTCGGAGACACCGAGACCGCTGCGGTCGATCAGAAGCGCGATACCGGAAAGCGTCGAGCACGCAGTTACGAAGGCAATGGCGGTAGATGCAGCGGGACGATACTCGAGCGCAGCTCAGTTCGCTCAGGCGCTCGCGTCGGGAACCATCATGACGCCGACGGACACAGCGTCTCTTCCCAAGGCGGCAGTGTCTGCAGCAAAGTCGGTTGCCGTGCTCCCGTTCACCAACATGAGCGCGGATGCTGAAAATGAGTACTTCACAGACGGGATGGCCGAAGAGATCATCAATGCCCTGACAAAGATTCAGTCACTGAGAGTGACTTCGCGCACATCGTCATTCTCGTTCAAGGGAAAGAACGAGGACATTGGCGAGATCGGAAAGAAGCTCAAGGTCTCGACAGTGCTCGAGGGCAGCGTGAGAAAGATGGGCAATCGTCTCCGGATCACCGCTCAGCTCGTGAATGTCGCGGACGGTTCGAATCTCTGGTCGGAGAAGTACGATCGCGAGATAGAGGACATCTTCGCGATCCAGGATGACATATCGCAGGCAATCGTGAAAGCACTGCGTGTCATTCTTACGGAAGGTGAGAAGAAGCAGATCGAGAAAGCGCGCACTGAGAACGTTCAGGCCTACGATTACTATCTCCGCGGACGCCAGTACTTCCATCAGCTGAGGAGAAAGAGTCTCGAGTATTCCCGGCAGATGTTCAACAAGGCGATCGAGATCGACCGCGATTATGCACGAGCGTACGCGGGAGTAGCGGATTCCTGTTCCATGCTCTACACGTACTTCGATGCGCGCGAGTTCAACCTCAAGCAGGCGGACATTGCGAGTCACAGGGCACTGGAGCTCGAGCCGGAGCTTGCTGAAGCACATGTTGCGCGGGGTCTTGCAGTCTCGCTGAGCAAGCGCTTCGATGAAGCGGAACGCGAGTTCGAAACGGCGATGAAGCTCGATCCCAAGTTGTTCGAGGCGCCGTACTGGTACGGGAGGGCGCTGCAGTCGGCAGGCAGATTCCAAGAAGCCGTGAAGATGTTCGAGCGTGCTTCCACTCTTCGTCCGGAGGATTATCAGGCGCCGGGCTTTCTTGCGCAGGCGTACGGCTCCCTTGGAATGATCGAGGAGCGGGATGCCGGATTGCGTCGCGCGTTGAAGCTGATGGAGGCTCGACTCGAGCTCAATCCCGATGACGCGCGGGCAGCGAATCTTGCAGCAGCTTTTCTTGCACGGCTCGGCGACCTGTCGAAAGCAGTGGAATACGCCGACAGGTCGCTGGCAATCGATCCCGAAGATCCGATGCTGCTCTACAACGTGGCGTGTACTTATGTTGCGCTCAAGCGAACCGATGATGCATTGAATTGTCTGGAACGCGCAGTCGACAAGGGATTCGGGCACAAGGAGTGGATCGATCACGACCCCGACCTCGATCCGCTCCGGGACATGATGCGTTTTCAGGCTTTATCACAGGCCATGTAGATGCAAAGCACTCCCCTCGACAAAATTCGCGCTGCATTCTCGCAGCAGTACTCTATCGACCGGGAGCTCGGACGCGGTGGAATGGCCACCGTGTATCTCGCGCAGGATGCAAAGCACGAGCGGCTTGTTGCACTCAAGGTTCTCCATCCCGATCTCGCAGCGTCACTTGGACCCGACCGGTTTCTCCGGGAGATCAAGCTGGCAGCGCGTCTGAACCATCCTCACATACTCCCGCTGCACGATTCTGGAGAGTCATCGGGCTTCCTGTTTTACGTGATGCCGTATGTGGAGGGTGAGTCGCTGCGCGAGAGACTCGACCGTGATCACCAGCTTCCCATCGATGAATCGGTTCACCACGCGCGCGCGATTGCGTCCGCTCTGGATTACGCACATCGACAGGGAATCGTGCATCGCGACATCAAGCCCGAAAACGTGATGCTGTACGAGGGCGAAGCGATGGTGATGGATTTTGGAATCGCCAAAGCCGTCAGCTCTGCCGGAAGCGAGACAATCACACAGACGGGGATGATGATTGGAACTCCTGCGTATGTGAGCCCGGAGCAGGCAGCAGGAGATACCGACCTCGATGGCCGCAGCGATCAATACAGCCTCGGCTGCGTGCTCTATGAGATGCTCAGCGGAGAGAGACCGTTTACGGGGCCGACGCCGCAGGCAGTGATGACGAAACGCTTCACTGAATCGGTTCCCTCGGTGAAATCCATTCGCAGCAGTGTACCGGATCCCGTTGCGAAAGCTTTGTCGAGAGCGATGTCAGTCGATGCCGGGGGCCGGTTCAAGACTGCAGCTCAGTTTGCACAGGCACTGGCATCGGGAAGCGTCACGACTCCAACCGACACGACGACACTTCCTCAGCAGGCAGTCTCATCGGCGAAATCGGTTGCGGTGCTTCCTTTCGCCAACATGAGCACCGACGCGGAGAACGAATACTTCGCCGACGGAATGGCGGAAGAGATCATCAACGCGCTGTCGAAGATTCAGTCTCTTCGTGTGGCGTCACGC
>DASROK010000505.1:0-3273 GCA_035646915.1 Gemmatimonadaceae bacterium | reverse complement strand
CCGGAGAGCTGAGCAAGGAAGCCCGAAACGCGGCAATTCAGGCACTCGGCAGAATGGAAGCTCTGTCGAGACAGCTCGGCGCAAAGCGCACGCGTGTAGTTGCAACGAGCGCGGTGCGTGAGGCCTCGAACGGGAAGGAATTTCTGGCGCGCGTAAAGCTGGAGACCGGACTCGATGTAACCGTCCTCTACGGGGATGACGAAGCGCGCCTCAGCTTCCGAAGTGCCCAGGCGCATTTCGATCTCGCAGCGGGACGGGCCGCAGTGATCGACATCGGCGGCGGATCTCTCGAGCTCGCACTGAGCGCAGACGGTCTCGTCGAGAGACTCATCTCTCTTCCATTCGGCGCAATCAGGCTGACCGAAAAATATCTCTCGGACGGAACTACTCCGAAGGCAATGCGACGACTGCGTCGTGCTGTGCGCCGAGGATTGAAGGAAGAAGTCTCTGCCCGCGACTGGCGCGGCGCGCAGGTCATCGGATCGGGAGGGACTTTTACAAACCTTGCGGGAATCGTTCTCGCGCGACAGGGCGTCCGCACTGCCCGCACAGTTCACGGAACAATCGTGCAGCGCGTTGAGCTCGAGCACGTTGTCGATCGCCTTGCAGCGCTGTCGCCCGCGGAGCGCCAGTCAGTTCAGGGACTCAATACCGCACGCGCGGACATCATTGTTGCGGGACTGGCAGCAGTTGCTGAAGTCATCGCGCGTCTCGAAGCAAAAAGCCTGGCGGTATCCAGCTACGGAATTCGCGAAGGAATTCTGCTCGAGCTTGCGCGTGTAAAGCCGCGCTCACAGGACAGAGGTGAAGCGCGTGAGAGGTCAGTACGCGAGCTTGCGGAACGAACTCATTATGAAGCGCCGCATGCAAAGCAGGTTCAAAAGCTCGCGCTCCGGTTATTCGATTCGATTGGAGCGAGGATTGGATGCGAGCAGGAGGATCGGCAGACCCTGGCTGACGCTGCGCTCCTTCACGACATCGGCTACCACATCAATTACGACAAGCATCACAAGCACAGCTATCACCTGATCACGCATGCGGATTTGCTTGGGATGACTCCCACCGAGCAGCTGGTTATCGCGAATGTCGCGAGATACCACCGCGGTGCGGAACCGCGGAGATCACATCCGAATTATGGTCCGCTTGCAAGACCGCAGCGGGAGCGCATCGACCGGTTGTCAGCGATTCTGCGCGTTGCCGATGGGCTCGATCGAGGTCACACTGCGGCGGTCGACGATGTCCGCGTCAGATGGCTCGACCGCGCGCTGAGACTGATCCCCGTGCCTGCCGCAGGCGCGACAATCAGGCTCGAGCTGTGGGGCGCGAGCAAAAAGTCAGCGCTGCTGGCGGAGCTGATCGGTCTTCCTGTTGAGATTGTTGCACCTGACGGTCGCGCATTCACCGTCGAGGATGACGCGAGCAGGGCCGACTAGGTCGTCTTCACCTGCGAGAGTGTTCGCTCATCTCTTACCGAAGGCTTCGCTCCGTCGTCACGCGCCATCAGCCCCCAGCTCGACTGCAGGAAAATGGCCTGCGCCGATCTCTCCTCTTCACCATTGGCATGCCGCTGCACGTAGGTGCCATCTGAATGCAGATCCCATGCGTTCCGGTTGTCCCTGAGACAAGTCTCGAGAAGAGACCTCAGCGCTGGATGCAGCGAGGCATCCTCGACGGGAGTGACTGCTTCCACACGGCGATCGAAATTGCGCGGCATCCAGTCGGCAGAGCCAAAGTAATACTCCTCGTCGCCGCTGTTTGCGAAATAAAACGCGCGCGAATGCTCGAGGAATCTTCCCACAATGCTGATCACGCGAATGCGGTCGCTCACTCCGCTCACGCCCGGGCGCAGACAGCAGATTCCACGAACTATCAGATCGATCTCAACGCCGGCCTGCGACGCCTTGTACAAGGCCTCGATCATATCCGGATCCACTAGCGCATTCATCTTGGCGATAATGCGCCCGGCCCCTCCCTCCGAAGCGTGCCTGGTTTCGCGTGCAATCAGCTCGAGGAAACGTGAGCGAAGATTACCGGGCGCCACAATCAGCTTCCGATACAACCTCTGTCTCGAGAATCCAGTGAGAGCGTTGAACAGGTCACTCAGGTCAGCGCCCAATGATGGACTGCACGTGAAAAGACCGATGTCGGTATAGATGCGCGCGGTCTTCGAGTTGTAATTGCCGCTGCCAATGTGCGCGTACCTGCGAATACCGTCGCCTTCTTTTCTTACAACGAGCGCGGTCTTCGTGTGTGTCTTGAGTCCCGCGAGACCGTACGCTACGTGCACGCCGAAATTTTCCAGCGTTCGCGCGAAAGTGATGTTGTTTGCTTCATCGAATCGCGCCTGCAGCTCGATCAGCACCACGACCTGCTTGCCGCGCTCTGCAGCTTCTGTCAGTGCGCGTACTATCTCGGTGTCACCTGAGGTGCGGTACAGCGTCATCTTGATTGCAAGCACGTTGTCGTCACTTGCCGCAGCAGCGATGAAGTGCTCGACGGAAGCAGAGAAGGAATCGTATGGATGATGAACGAGGATGTCCTTCTGCCGGATCACGTCGAATATCGAGCGCCCGGGATCGCGCAGCTCTTTCGGGACCTGCGGCATGAAAGGCAGATCGCGAAGCTCCGGAATTTCGAGCATCGTCAGCGACATCAAATCGCCCAGCCCGACGAGCGGACCCGTTTCCACGAGCTCGATTGGAGGAAGCGTCGGCAGATCTTCGGGTTGATCCTCCTTCAGCTCATCGAGCAGGAGCTCCTGGAGATCCGCGGTAGTTCCCGATTCGATCTCCACCCGCACGACTTCAGCAAACCGCCGCCTGAACACCTGCTCTTCGATCAGAGCCATCAGATCTTCCGGCTCTTCCGAGTGCGTGAGCTCGAGATCGGAGTAACGCGTAACCCTGAACACGCTCGAGCTCACGATGTCCATTCCCGGAAACAGCGCGCTCAGATTAGCGGCAATCACTCTCTCGAGCGGGACGAAGTGATGTTTCACTCCCGTGGATACCCATCGCGGCAGGCTTCTGGGAACTTTTACCCGTGCGAATTCAATGGACCCTGTTTCCGGATCCTTGAGCTGAACAGCGAGTGACAGTGAAAGATTCGAGATGTACGGGAAGGGGTGGCTCGGGTCCACAGCAAGCGGAGTGAGAACCGGGAACACCTGCGACTCGAAGAAATCGTCGATTGTCTTCCACTCTTCGCCGGTGAGCGAGTCCACGTCGATGAGCTTTATTTCATTCGCCGCGAGCGCCGGGAGAAGATCATCAT
>DASROK010000504.1:0-2552 GCA_035646915.1 Gemmatimonadaceae bacterium | reverse complement strand
GCTGTAACTGGAAGCGGAATCTCCACCATCGATGCGATGCGCGCCGCCCACGGGCCCGCAGCGTTTACAACGCGATCCACATCGATGTCGCCCTTAGTCGTCCTTACGCGCGATATGACTCCGCCGCGCTGGTCGATTGCCGTGCACTCAGCATCCCACAGGAATCGAACGCCGAGTCGCTCGGAAGCTTCGAGGTATCCGCGTAGAATCTCGAGCGGGCGGATGTAGCCGTCAGTGGGACAGAAGCTTCCGCCGATCAAACCCTCTCGAGAGATGAGCGGATTGAGCTGAGCAATGTCGTCGATGCCGAGCTCGCGTACTTCGTGGAGTCCTTCACTTCGCTGAACCGCGTGAGCAGCCCGCACCGCATTCATCTCCGATTCTTTTGAAGCGAGCCACAGGTAACCAACCCGCATGTAACTGGGATCTACGCCCGTCTCGTCCTCGAATCGAAGGAGCGCAGCTCGCGAAAAAAGAGAGAGCTGAACATTCACCGCGGTCGCGAACTGCGCGCGATACCCGCCCGTAGCGCGGCCGGTGCTGCCCGCGCCGGGGCCATGAGCTCTGTCAATGATGAGAACGTTCTCAACCCCTTCGCGAGCGAGGTGATACGCGATGCTCGCGCCGACAACGCCGCCGCCGATGATGGCGACCTGCGCTCTGGTCGTCACATCAGGGTTTCCATTTTCCCTTTGCAACGTCCGGCACGAACGAGTCCAATCCGCGTGGCGGGAAATCCAGCGTGCGACCGCTTTGCGCGCTCATGTACGCGGCCATCAGGATCTGCATCACTTCGACGCCGTCGTCGAAGGTGAGCATTGGCTTCTCTCCGCGGGAAAATGCGCGCACCATGTGGCGATTCTCAGCGGTGTACCCGTAGGCCGCAGCTTCCTCGGAAACGACCGGCATCATGCCCATTTCAGCATTCTGTTTTTCGACGAGGTCTTCTCCGGCTTTTCCACTGACCTCGCGGCTGAAGAAAAGCTTGAGGCTGCTGTCGAGAGTATTCCACGACATCGAGTATTCCGGTCCAAGGAGCTCGGCGGACAATCGCAGTCCCGCGCCTACAAAGCTCCAGGAGGTCGTGACTTCACCGATGAGCCGTTCTCCGCCCTCGGCCTCATACTCGATCGTTGCGCGCGCAAAATCTTCCGCCGGGTGTTTGCGATAGTCCACGTCCTTGCCCATCGACTTGGACAACCGCTTGGCGTAGACCGGCCGGGTCCACTTCAATGAAGCGATGTGCGCACTGATCCGTTTTGGACGAATCGATCTACGCGGCGCGCCCGGCTCGGTGAGCAGATGTCTCACGACTTCGACCGAATGGCACATCATGTCGTTCAGCACTCCGCCACCTTGGAGCGTTCCCTGCCAGAACCATGGCATGTGTGGCCCGCTGTGCTCTTCCGCCGCGCGCGCGAGATAGGGTCTGCCCGTCAGCGCCGCGCCGCGGGCCCAGATCAATTCCTTGCCTCGAGTGATATCAGGTGCGAAGAGCTGGTTCTCCAGATAGCCGGTGTTGAGCCGCACGCTCTCGACAAGCTTTGCTACTTTCTTCGCTTCAGAAACATTGCGGGCGAGTGGCTTCTCACACGCGATCCCACGGATAGATGCGCCGTTCCTGATTGCACGAACTATTTCTTCGACGTTCGCGATGCGCGCGTGATTGGGACCGCACAGCCAGACCGCATCGATTGCAGGATCGGAAACGAGATCTTCGATAGTCTTATATGACCGCGCGTCACCAACTTCCAGATCGCGCGCAAGCTTTGCAGTCGACTCCGCGTTTTTTGCGTTGGGACTCCAGACGCCCCTCACATCGGCGTCGCGAACGCCGGAGAATGCCTGGATGTGAAAGCGCGCATTGAATCCGCTTCCAACAAAGCCGATGCCGATCGTCATTTTGCGCGCTGCACAGGTACGCGCGTCTTCATCAGATCATGTGAGACGCCGAGCTTGTCCATCGCTGATTGCGGGCATCCTTTCCATTCAGGGAGTGCAACGTTGCCCACGAAGTTCACGTCCTTGTAACCCATCTCACTCGAGAAAAAGCCGGCGGCCGTGAGATCGCGGAAGCGATTGAAGAACGAAACACCCTGACTCAACTCCTTACTCGCTTTCTTTGGCCACGCGATGTCGTCGAGAATCTGGCGGCGCTCCGCATCGGTCGCAGTGATGAACGTCTTACCGAATCTCTCCGATGCCTGCAGATCCAGCCAGGCGAGACCACCGCGCATCTGGATCCTGCTGTTGGCCGATGCTTCCTTATCCGCCATGAGCCAGTCCATGTACTCGGCGACTTTCGCGTCTGTTGCGCTTCCCGATTTTTCGTCTCGCGGAATGATGTAGTCGGCAAGCATGCTCACCGTTCGCCACTCGTGAGCAGTGAAGAATTTCGGTGCATAGGGCGCGGCCAGCGGCGCAACGAACGCACGTGCAGCACGCTCGACCTGCGGTGCAGTCAGGTCCCACGAGAATGCAAAGGGAAGAAGCGCGAGTGCTTTTACGGCGTCACGCCGGTCCATGTCGCTCATATAGCCCTCTTCTTCATC
>DASROK010000503.1:0-6863 GCA_035646915.1 Gemmatimonadaceae bacterium | reverse complement strand
CTGTTAGCGATTACGTCGCCGACATTCTCATGGCCGACGTACTGCGCCGGGCAAGACAGGAGGCGCCGCATATGACGTTCGAGCTGCGCGGCGTCGGCCCGTATGTTCTTTAGCAGCTCCAGATCATGAGTGCCGAATGCGATGTGCGCACAATTCGCGACATTCTCGAGGATTGTGCGCGCAAGCTCGTTGTATCTCGCAGTGACTGCGTGTCGATCCTGGATTGCAATATCCGGGGCCTCGCGATACGCGCCTTTTACGAGGCGTATCGACGGCCTGAGTGGAAAAAGACGGCGAATGTCGGCAGGTGTTCTATGGAGATATGCCTGAAGACAGAGTGTCGTGCCGGGAAACTCGCGGACAAGCGACTCATATCCCTCGATTGTCGACTCCACATAAGAAGACGATTCCATGTCGATCGCGAGGGTCATTCCAGCGGCAGATGCCATTCGCGCAACGAGGCGCACACGATCGAGTGCGCGTGCGCGATCCATGTCCCATCCAAATTGCGTGAGCTTGATCGACACGTGCGAGTCGGCACCGCGCCCGCTCAACGCTGCAATCAGCCGCTCATACTCGGCGACGGTCAGATCGGCTGCGGCGTCCGATGTAACATTTTCGCCGAGGTACGTGATTATGGATGGTGTATTTTGACGGTCGAGCTCGTCCACGGCGCGGAGCACATCCTCGATCGTTTCGCCGGGCATGAAGCGTGTGACCAGCGGACGAATTGCGCTGCTGGAGCGAACCAGCTCTTCAATGCGCTTATTCTGGGATCCCCAAAGGAGGGTTGACCGTAGCAGCTGCATCGCCAAAGAATACGTGCTTGCGGCCCAACTGAAAAGCCAGAGCCTGAGCCAGTCGAAGGAGGCTCACTTCAGGAAGTTGTCATCCATCGCGGAGAGCTCCGAATGAACGGCAAGAATGAATTCCGGGGGAACGATCGTCTTTTGTTCGGCATCATTTTCGGGGTGCTCGCTTTCTGGTTGTTTGCGCAGACAACGCTGAACATTTCGCCGGTGATGGCGAGCGACCTTGGAATCAAGCCAAGCCTGATGAACATCGCCGTGTCGATCACCGCGTTGTTCTCCGGCATCTTCATAGTTGTAATCGGAAGTCTTGCAGACCGGTTCGGACGCGTGAGGATGGTGAGGATCGGTTTTGTTCTCAGTATTGTCGGGTCGCTGCTTGTGGGGCTCGCGCCGTCAGGCAGTCTTGCAGCTGTCTTCCTGATGCTCGGCCGGATTCTTCAGGGACTCTCTGGCGCATTCATCATGTCGGCGAGTCTCGCGCTCATTAAAGCATACTGGGATGGAGCGCCGCGCCAGCGTGCAGTGTCACTGTGGTCGATGGGATCATGGGGCGGCTCCGGATTCGCTGCGTTGTTCGGCGGGCTGATGGCGCAGAATGTCGGATGGAGATGGATTTTTTTCGCAGCCGCGGCGATATCGCTGATCGGCATGTTGATGATTGCAGGCACGCCTGAGAGCAGGGCTGAATCGAAGGGTGAATACAGGTTCGATACGCCGGGTGTTCTCACGTTCATGTTGATGATGATCTCGCTCCAGATTTTTGCGACACAGGGCGCGACACTTGGGTGGACCAGCATCGCTGCACTCGGTCTGCTGGCTGCGAGCATAATCTTCGGTGTCCTGTTCTTCCGAATCGAGTCCGGAAATCCGAACGGCTTTGTGGACTTCAAGCTGTTCAGGAACATGACTTACACGGGCGCAACGATCTCTAATTTTCTGTTGAATGCGACTGCGGGGATTCTCATAGTTGCCATGATGCTCGTGCAGTCGGGCGGGGGAATGACCGCGCAGCAGGCCGGATTTCTTACGATTGGTTACGCGGTAGCAATCGTTGCGTTCATCAGAGTTGGCGAGAAGCTGCTTCAGCGCTTCGGGCCGCGCAGGCCCATGATCTGGGGATCCCTGATAGTTGGTGCTGCTGTCGCGCTGCTGATGCCGACGAACCTCATGCTTGCCACATACAAGATTCTCGCTGTAGCCGGCTTCACGTTGTTCGGACTTGGTCTCGCGTTCTATGCGACTCCATCAACAGATGCTGCGCTTTCTGCACTTCCGGATGACCAGGCCGGAAGCGGTTCAGGCATTTACAAGATGGCGTCATCTCTTGGCGCATCTTTCGGTGTTGCGATCTCGGCGACGATCTTTACTGCGCTCAGTACGAGCAACAGCTCGGTTCAGTGGATCGAGGGAGCGATCAGCTATCTCGGCCGGCAGGACAATCTTGCAATTCGTCAGGCGGCATTCTTTGCGCTCGCAGTGAATCTGCTGATGGTCGTTGCAGCGATCGTGTCGATCATGCTGACGATTCCGCGCCGGAAGTAAGCCAGGCTTTTGCAGCAACCATCAATGCCTCGACGCCGGTTTCCAGAGTTGGATGAATGACCGGCGCGAAACGAGGATTGTGATTTGTCGGAATCTCGTGCACGCGTCCGGCGTTCTTTGCTTTCATATAAGTGTCTTTGTCAGTGCCGCCGATGAACCAGAAGACGGATGGCGCACCCCAATGTTCTCCAAAGGAGCCGAAATCCTCGCTGGCCGAAGTGGCCTGAGCCTGCGTGACGCGTTCGGGCGAGAAGTGATTGCGAAAAGCATTCGCGATTCGCTCAGTCGCGTCAGCGTCATTGCTGACAAGTGAATAATTATCGAGAGCTGTAATCTCCGGCGGTCTGGGTGCTCCTGAAGCTTCAGCTTCAGCGTTGACGATCCTCTTGATCGCGGCAAGCACTCGCTCGCGAACTTTTTCATCGAACGTACGCACGTTGAGCTTTATGATCGCTTCATCAGGGATGACGTTTTCCTTGGTGCCGGCCTGAAGCGAGCCGATTGTCACTACGGCTGCATCGGTTGGAGCGATCTCGCGCGAGACGATTGTCTGCAAGCGAAGAACAGTCGACGCTGCCATGACGACAGGATCGACGCTGGCCTGCGGCATCGAGCCGTGCGCGCCGCGGCCGAACATTTTTATCTGAAAACTGTCAGCCGCGGAAGTGATAACGCCTTTGCGTCCGCCGATTGCGCCAGCTGGCGCAACCATGACATGCTGGCCGAGTACCACGTCGGGTTTGGGGAATTGTGCAAAGCGCTCGTCGTTAAGCATCGCTCGCGCCCCTTCGGCAGTTTCTTCGGCGGGCTGGAATACCGCCATGATCGTCCCCTGCCATGTATCACGCGCAGCCGCAAGCAAGCTTGTCGCTCCGACAAGACAAGCTACGTGCATATCGTGGCCGCACGCATGCATCACGGGCACGGTGTTGCCGTCGCGATCGGTAGCTGTGACTGCGCTCGCGTACGGAAGCCCGGTTTCTTCTTTTACCGGGAGCGCGTCCATGTCTGCGCGCAGCATCACGGTGGGACCGTCACCATTCCGCAGCAGGCCAACGACGCCGGTTTTCCCTACGGCAGTCGTGACTTCATAACCCGCGGCGCGGAGTCGTTCAGCGGCGATTTCCGCAGTACGAGTTTCCTGCATCGAAAGCTCGGGGTGGGAATGAATGTCTTTGTACAGCTCCTCGAGATCGGGCAGGATTTTCTCGAGCTCAGCTCCGATGGTGTGCGCTTCACTCTTCATGATTTACTGCGTAATCGCCGCATTCGCGTAGTCCACATGTGAAGTGTGTCGAGCGTGGCTTGCCAGTCGGCCAACGGGAGAGGAGGCCACGAAGGATTTGCCAAGGTCTGGCCTTTCAGTTCCGTGGTAAGCGTGCCACAGTCTGGGTTCGAGGCTGGGACTCGGTGATGCCGGCAAGACCAAGCTCTGACATCAGCTGACCATAGCGAGGATCGTCCTTCAGCCACGCGAACAGCGGCGACCGTATCTGCATCGGCAAAAATCTGTTGTGGCGAAGTCCGCGCTCTATCTGCGTGAATGCCGCGTCCTTGTTCCCAAGCACCGAATAAATCAGAACAGCCTGACATGTAGTGAGCATGCTGGAGTCAGTCTCGAAGTGATGGATCAGGGTCTCCAGATCCGCCTTTTCGCCTGACAGAATTGCCGCGTCGGCCTCGTCCCCCAAGCTGCGCAGCAGCGCGATTGCCTCGACCTTGCGACCTGCAGTCCAGTAGTTCCACGCGAGCTGGGTTCGCAGATCCTTTCGATTTGGCTCGAGAGCAGCGGCAGCTTCGAAATGCCTGATAGCCTCGTCGGTCATTCCGAGCGTGCCCGCGACGAGTGCGCGATTGTAGAGAACCAGCCACGACTCCGGCTCGATCGACCGTGCTTTCTCGAGTGATGCGAAAGCGACATCAGCCCGTCCAAGCACGGCATTGATGCCGGCGCGCCGAAGGTGGGCGAGAGTAAACCGCGGCGAGAGTCTCGTTGCGCGTTCGACAGCACTGTCGCCTGCGAGCCAGTTGTGATCGTAATACGCATAGACATACGCGAGCGCATTGAACGCCTCGGCCATCGTGCTGTCCAGCGACAACGCCTTCATAGCCGATTCCCTGGCTCGCCGGGGATCGTCCATATAGTTGTAGACGTCCGCCATGCCGGCGTATGCTCTGGCAAAAGTTGAGTCTCGCTCTATGGCTCTGTTGTAAAGCGCGAGTGCCTTTACGTAGCGATCCTCGTCCTGACTCGACTGCGTGAGATACCGCCCCTGCGAATAAAAATCTTCGGCGTCATGCCGTGCGCTGACCCGCGCATTAACGCTGGTCACACCCGTGGATGACGAAGCCTTCATCGACTGATTCGGCGAGGGCCCGATTTTTTCCGATTTGCTCTTCGACAATCCGAATGCACCAACGCTTCCCGCGATGAGAAGAATGGCGGCCGCAATTGCATAACGGCGTTCCGGCCACGGCGTTCGAATTTTGCGAGAGTTTGCCGGAGAGTCAGGTTGGCCTGTCGACGCATGGTTTTGTATCGGCAAGTCGGGTGTACTGATCACCGAGGGCGCGGCTGTAGCTCGCTCGAATGTTTTGGACTCGCTGGACCGTGTGACAGATCCCGACCGCAGTGTGAGCGAGAGTGCAGCGACTTCGGGATCGGGTGCGAGATCGAGATCGTCCCGGATCAGCTTCTGGTATTTCGCAGCGTGCAGGATCGCGGCTGCGCTGTCACCGGTACTCTCGAGAGCATGCATCGTTCGAAGGGCAACGCGTGCGCTATATGGATCGTGTGACGCGAGTCGAGTCCACCATTGCGCAGCCTCGCTGTGGTCACCTCGATCTTCATGCTGCTGCGCAAGGCTCTCGAGGCACATGCCGTACCGCGTCGACAAACGGTCACGCTCGGAGTCAGCCCATCGATCGAACTCAGGCGCGTCGCTGATAAAGAAACCGTCGAGGAACGGGCCACGGTACAACGTGATCGCTGAGGCAAAGTCGCCGTGCGCAACCAGATCTTCGAAGCGCCGGACATCGACGTCGATCACATCCACGTTCACGGAAATGTCCGAGCCTGAGCTCAGCAGAACATCCCTGCCCACGGCCTTTCGAATCGTAAAGAGCGAATCGGCGAGAAAATGCCGCGCTCGCTCGCGCTCTTCCTCGGGCCAGAAATACGCCGTGAGCTTATCGCGGCTCAACCCCGGCGACTTCGAGCATGCGATGAGGGCGAGCAGTGCCAGCCGCCGCCGCTGCACCACCGGTCCGTCCAGCGGCGCGCCGTCGCTTCGAAGTGTGCATCCACCGAACAGCTGAAGGGAGAGCATCGAATCACTCCCGCGAATCGATAATAACTGTCCTCGATCACGAAAAAAAAAGGAAACCGATTATGAACCGATCGAGGCCGGACAAACAGCCGATTCCGTAAAGCGAATGTAGCCCCGCGGCAACGGTTCGATCAAGACGACGGCCCAGCCGCATGGCCGTCCTTTCGTTGCGAGGCTCACATGGTTTCCCGCATTTCCTTTTGCGCCATCACTCTACTCCCACTTCTTTTCGTTGGCGGCTGCACCTCCGGCTCAGTGTCCTCCCGCATGTCGACTGCAGCCGCTGCCGGACCGTCGGCGAGGGTTACGGTAAACAATCGCCACCTTGCTGACATCGGCGTGTACGCAATCGTGAGCGGACACCGGTACAAGCTGGGGTCAGTCCAACCTTTCGGAGTCGGAACGTTCAGGATCCCGCGGATAGTGCAGCTGCCGTCGGACGTCGAGCTGTTCGTCTTCGCGCTTTCAACGGACCAGAAATTTCAGAGTGCTTCGATCCTGCTGGAGCCGGGCGACCACATCGTCCTGAACTTCGAGAACACGGCGCAGTTTTCGTCCATTCTCCGCAGATGAGCTCGACTGCGCTGAACATTTGCGGCTTGTAAGGGTTTTCACCTCAGAAGTTCCAACTTTCTCCCATTACGCCATTTCGTCAGATAAACAATGTTGGCCATAGGCGGAGCAGAAGTGTAAGTCGCTCCGCGAGTCGCCCAAAAAAGGGAGATGCTCGAGGCCAATGTTTACCGAGACTTTTGCGCCAACTGCACCACTTACGAAGCTCGAGCCGACGATTTTTCGCCGGCACGAGCACACGGTTGAAATTGTATCGGATGCCGGCGAAGGCGCGCAGAAATGCGGTCAGATCTTCGCCGCCGTTTCTGCCAGGATGGGTAACGGCATCTGGACAGTAGAAATCATTCCAGCCGAAATACAGCCTCCACCTCGCATCCCGGAAGGCGCTAGCGGAAACCGGATTCGCCTGGGGTCGGGACCAGTCACAAACTGGGGAGACGAGACCAACCTCGTCGTTGCCTTCAACGAACAGGTGCTTCTCGCCCGACACCGACTCGGCGCACTCGCATCCGATGCGATTGTTCTCCTCGAGGACAAATGGGCATCACATCCTGACGAGGATGTTCAGCGCGCATGGTAAAGCGCACTCGACGAGCTCTCCGGGAAG
>DASROK010000502.1:0-4000 GCA_035646915.1 Gemmatimonadaceae bacterium | reverse complement strand
CGCTCACTGTCGTCCCGCGCCGGCGTGCAGAAGGGGCTACCGATGCTATCGAACCACCGGCGGCGCTGAGCCGGGTGCCCTCTCCGTCGGCGCGGCTTGTCTCGAGCTCGAACTGAGAGATCGATGCGATTGCAGGAAGCGCCTCGCCGCGAAATCCAAAACTTGCTACTCCAACCAGATCCTGAGCCGTGCGAATCTTCGACGTGCCGTGACGAACGAGAGCAAGCTGAACATCATCTCCATCCATTCCGCTGCCATCGTCACTCACTCGAACGAGCTTGTGACCACCTTCTTCGATCGTGACATCGATAGAAGTGGCGTCGGCGTCGAGTGAATTCTCGACGAGCTCCTTCACTACGGAGGCCGGCCGCTCGACAACTTCGCCCGCAGCGATTTGATCGGCGACGGCGCTCGGCAGCACCGCGATGGACGGCAACTACCAGTCCTTCCCGTTTGGCGGAGGAGTTGGAACGCTTCGGCGCTGTTTTCTGCCCTGAACGTCCTGCTCCTGCTGCTCCATCGCGTTGAGAATCTGTTCCGCGCGCTCGGGTGTCATGCCGGGAATTGGACGTGGGCGCGGCGCTTCATTCTGCGCGTTCTGCGGCTCCGGCTGCGGCTCAGGATTTTTTCCACCACCGCCGCCTCCGCCGCCCCCGCCGCCACTGTTCTCCTTCTTTTTCCTGAGGGCAAGCTCGTAGTTCCATTTCGAGTCGGGATCATCCGGGCGGAGTGTAAGCGCGCGGTGATAAACCGCAAGCGCGCTGTCGAGCGGCGTGTCAGCGGAATCTCCCTTCAGCTTCAATCCTTCGTCGAGATAAAGCCATCCGGAATTGAATGGCGCACGATACTTCACTTCCGCGTTTCCATTTTTTTCCGCGTCGTTCAGAATAGGAACAGCGAGCTTGACCGAATCAGGCCTGGCAATCATTGCGGTTCCGCGATTGTACGACCTGATCGCTTCTTTCTCCGGATTATTGAAGAGGAAGCAGCCGTTGAGAAACATCAACGCAACCGATGACGCAGCAGTCGCAACTGCTGACAGCTCGCGTTTTCGTCCGCGTCGCGTAGCAAGGAAAGTATCGATCAAAAGCAGAAGAAGACCCGGAATCAGAAAGAGCTGAAATCGTTGAGCCAGGTTGGTGCCGCGCGTGAGCGAACGCTGCTCCGTTCTGAGCCTGGCCAGAACCTGGCGAACTGCTGACGCGCGATCGGGATTGTCTGGTGGAACAAAGAATCCATTACCTCTCTCCGCTGCAGCTTTTAGCAGATCGGGACTGTAACGCGTTATCACAACCTGACCGGCCTGATCTTTTTTTTGCGTTACGACTCCGTTCTCCCGAACAGGTATTGTTGCGCCACGATCAGTCCCGAAGCCAACCGTGATGATAGTCGTGCCGGCATCCGCCGCACGCTGGGCTTCGGCAAGAACTTCATCGGGCTGCTCGAAACCTTCTCCGTCGCTCATGAGAACTATCGCACGCTCTGCATCCGATTTGGAAAGAGCGAGAAGATTGTTCGCCTGGCGCAGCGCGCTTGCGACTGAGCTTCCTGTTTGACCGACAATTGTCGGATCGAGATTGTCGATGAAGAGATTGAGTGCGCCCTGATCGATGGTTGCCGGGCTCAGCACATAACTTCGTCCGGCAAATGCAACGAGCGCGAATCGATCGTTCGGCGAGAGGTCACGAAGCCTGTCGACAACGCGCTTCATTGCGGTGAGCCGGTCGGGCTGCTCGTCTCGCGCGAGCATGGACGACGACGCATCGAGGGCCAGAACAACGTCGATGCCTGGCTGCTTCACAATCGTTCGCTCGAGTCCCCACCGTGGCCCGGCGAAAGCGATTGCCAGGAAGAGTCCAGCAAGCGAGAGACGCAGGGGCTGCCATCGCGACGCCTGCGCTGCTGTCGGTGCAAGACGGGCGATCATGAGAGGCGTGCCCAGATGCGCAAGGCGCCTGGCGCGAACGCGTCGCGCTTTCGACATCATCCACGCAATCGCGAGCGGCACAATCACCACCAGTGACAGTGCCCACGGCCAGCTGACAAATCTGAGATCGATCACGGAAGCGGCGCCTTCCACGCGGTGAGCGCCAGCTCGGTCAACAATGCTGCGATTGCAAGCGCGAGGAAAATGCGGTACAGCTCGGTGTACGAGACCTGTGTCTTTGATTCCACGGGTGCGCGCTCGAGACGATCGATCTGCGCGTAGATCTGTCCAAGCGCAGCGCCATCGCGCGCGCGGAAGTATCGCCCGCCCGTCAGCGCTGCGATCTGGCGAAGCAATGCTTCGTCGATCTTCACTGGCTGATTCTCGAACCTGAGACCGAACGCGTCGCGTCCAACAGGCACCGGTGCGACTCCTTCAGTTCCGACGCCAATTCCGTAGATCTTGATTCCATAGACAGCCGCTGCTTTTGCCGCAGAAAGCGGATCGATGTCACCGCGATTGTTCACGCCGTCAGTGACGACAATCATCACACGCGACTTTCCCGGCGCATCGCGAAGACGGTTTGCCGCAGTTGCGATGCCGAGTCCGAGCGCGGTTCCATCCTCGAGCTGTCCGGCTTGAAGGTTGTCGATCGACTGCAGAATCACAGGCTGATCCGTTGTCAGCGGCACCTGGGTGAGTGCCTCGCCGGCAAATGCGACAACCCCTATCCGATCGGATTCTCTGGCTCTCACGAACTGTTTGGCTCTCGCCTTCGCCACCTCCAACCGGTTGTTCGGCTGGAAATCCTGCGCGAGCATGGAGCTCGAGAGATCAAGTGACAGCACGATGTTGATGCCCGAGCTCGTGATGTTCTCCACGTGCGCCCCGCTACGAGGGCGTGCGAGCGCAACGATCACACTCGCGATCGCGACATTTCGAAGCACGAAGATCAGGCGTGCAATGCCCTGGCCTGCGCGCGGACCTCTCGCAAGCACGCCCGTCCGCGAAAATACAATTGCATCTTCGGATCGCTTTCGTCGCCACAGCCACCACACCGGAAGTGACAGCAGAAGGAGAAGCGCCTGAGGATTCTGGAATCCCAGTATCGACGGGAAAGTCACGCTGCCTTCCTCGCATCGCGATCTTTCTCTTCTTCGCCGACCAGATAATCTTCCACGCTCTGCACCACTTCACGGGAAGACTTTCCGAGCTGGTCCGCATCGCCAGGCGATATGGCGGCTCGCGCAAATTTTACGAGGTCGGCCCGCCACAGGAGCTCGCCAAGCTGTTTTGCGACGGCGTGAACATTTGCGCCTGCAGCAAGAAGCTCTGACGACGTATGGGAGCGCTCGATCCCTGGAACACGCGCGGCGAGATAGTCGCGCATGACATCGCTCATCAGTGCGGCGTGGCGCTCAGGCTCGCCGGACTGAATGAGGTTCATCGCCTCGATTCGATCAAATTCGCGTTGTGCTGCAGTGAACGGATCGACAGGCGCTTTACTTCGGTTCCGATACCACACCCAGATTCGCCATCCGATAAGGCCGGCAATCAGTCCAGCAAGTGCGATGAGCCACGGAAGCCAGTTGAAGGGTGAAATCTGAAGCAGCGGCCTCAACGGTTTCGGAACACGCTGCGCGGAATCTTCGGGAAGAACCGATATTACGAAAATCCCGCGGTCAGCAACCGACACATAGCCCGTCTGCCCATTGTAATGGACCACTATGTCAGTGAGGGCGATTCGCTGCAGACCGGTGTCCCATGCAGCCAGCCGGTACGCCCCGCTCATCATGACTCCCGCGGAATCGGGCAGCGTCTCGATTGCCGGCTTGCCGATCAGCTCCATTCCAGTGATGGAATTCGCTGACGCCGAATCGACCGCTGTCGGAAAGTCGATTGTCGCGCCGCGAGGCGCGCGCACGCGGAGAATCGCGATGAATCGTTCACCAACTGTAACGCTGTCGGCTGTGACTGACACGCCAAGCTGAACCGGTATCTGCGCGGTGCCGGCTTGCAGTAAAAGAGCGAGCCCCGCGAGGGCAATCATCGTCTTCCCACCTGCGTCTCACG
>DASROK010000501.1:0-9756 GCA_035646915.1 Gemmatimonadaceae bacterium | reverse complement strand
GTCGAGAAGCGTCGTAAGCGCGCTTCGCATCAGCAGTATCGCCTGCGGGTTTCGTTCCACGATCACAGCGAACAGGCGTACCGGTGCATGCGGAACGTCGCCGATTCCGTCACGATTCAAATCGTATCCCTTGTACGAGCTCCAGTAATTTCCTTCGAATTTCGTCGACGGAGCCTGTGAGTTTGTCGATACGTCGAACGTGTTGTCGAGAAAATTGTTGGCGGTGAATAAACCATCCAGTGTGCTGCCTCCGACTTTTACCGCCCAGCCGTTGCGATTGAAATCGTTTCCGATCGCCTTGATGCGGTCAGCGCCGTCGGCGTAGAGCCCGGTCGTGTTCTCCTCGAACACGTTGTGCTCTATCCGGCTGTCGGCGATTTCCTTGAGGAGAAGACCATACGCGGAGCTTCCCCAGTTTTTCTCGAACCTGTTGCGGGACATGTGCACGCGCTTCGTATACATCACGGCTACGCCGGCGCCATTCTGCCTGAACGTGTTACTGACGTAATTGCAGTCGTCGGAATACATGAAGTGAAGACCATACCGGAGATTTTTTTCGCTCAGGTTCTTCACGACTTCTGTATTGTGCACGAACTCGAAGTAGATGCCATCCCGAAATCCGGTGACGTGATTGTTCTCTATCCTGGTTTCGCGTGCCTGCCAGAGATGAATCCCGTTCCCCGATTTTGCCTCGGTACCACCTGAAGCGATGAGATCGTTGCCGGCGACGTGGCATGAAGTGACCTTCGCGAGGTAAATGCCGTATAGCACTGTCTCGAACCTGTTGTTGCGAATGGTGCAGTTCCCGGCACCCGTCACTCGAACTGCAGCGCGATCCTGCGTATAGCTGATTCCAGTGTTTGTAAACTTCAGGCCCTCGACTGTGACATCATCGGCGGCGATTCTCAGTATCTCTCCTTTCCCTTCGCCATCGAGAACCGGGAAACCGCGCCCGGTGATCGTCAGGGGTTTCTGCACCGTCAGCTCGTGCACGCTGTAACGTCCGGGAAGTATCACCACAACGCCGCCGGGTTTCGCCGCACTGATTGCGGCCGCGAGCGGCAATCCCTTTTCCGACACGAGCACTGTGTCACCCTGTGCAGAAACGCGCAGGGGCAGCATTGCGACTGTCGCAGCAAGCAGACTTGCAGCGATTGACATTGCCGAGCCTGGCCGAACAGCACGGTGCACTTTTTCCCGCCTCGAGAAGACAAGGGTCGCCAGTGCAATCGCAAATGCAGCACCTGCCGCGATTGCCCCAATGTCGGGCCATGATGCAGCCGTAAAATTGAGCAGCTGCTTTGTGCCAATGAGCGGGGGCTGATACGTCATGCCAGGAACTTTGATGATTGCATCAGGCGCGAGATTGTGGCCGTAGTCGTATGACCACTTCCAGAACTCTGCCATTGCCGCAACCCCACCTGCCGTGATCAATCCGAGCCAGGACCACGCTGCCCATCTTCTCCCGTAAAGCGCGACCACCAGACCCACTACTATGAGTACTGCGAGTGCCACCGGCATAACCTTCAGCACCGGTATCGCGTCGGGCACAATCGCCTTCATCCCGATGTAATGATTGAGTCCGTTGATATTGTTCAGATCAGCAGGCTTGATTCCGGTAATCGTGTTGATGCGGATCAGCATCCCCAATCCCTCGGGATACTGAGGCGCAATCAGCTGAATTCTCCAGACCGGAACTACAAAGGCTGCGGCGAGAAGCAGCGCTGAAGCCGCGATGAGAATTCGCGACAATCCCGACAGTGTCGATCGCCTGCTGCTTCCCGCCCCTTTCATTTCCTTCACCTTCTATCGCTGAGCCGACGGGCCTGCGCCCGTTTGCGCCCTGCTCACCTGCGTCTTTGCCTTCTCACTGGTGTTCGCCTTGAGCTGCACGTTCGAGCCCGGTGCAGAAACCCTCACGTAGCCCTGCATCTCCTGATGCAGCGCGGAACAGAAATCCGTGCAGTAGAAGGGATAAACTCCCGGAGTCTTCGGCACCCACTTCAATGTCCGCGTCTCTCCGGGATTCAGGATCAGCTCGGAGTTGGTGGCGCCCAGCACCGCAAAGCCATGCAGGATGTCCCAGTCCTGCTCGATGTTAGTGACGTGGAAGTAAACGGTATCTCCAACCATCACGCCTTCGAGATTGTCAGGAGCGAAATGACTGCGAATTGCAATCATGTTGATGTGGATCTTCTTGCCGTCACGCTTGATCCCGCCCGCGGCCTCTGACTTGGTTACTGCCGGATTCATGTTCTTTGCAAGCTCGAAGAACTTCACCTGCTTGTCCTTGATCATAGATGCAGGAATAGCCTGTGCGTAGTGGGGCTCGCCGATTGTCGGGAAATCGAGCAGCAGCTTCATTTTGTCGCCGCTGATGTCGATCAGCTGCGCGCTCTGGAACATTTCCGGTCCAGTCGGCAGATACCGATCCTTGGTGATCTTGTTCATCGCGACGAGATACTTGCCCCACGGCTTCTTCGAGTCGCCGCCGGGAATCATCAGATGCCCAATCGAGTAGTAAGTCGGAATTCGGTCGACCACTTCCCAGGTTCCGAGCTTCCACTTCACTACCTCGGACGAGATGAACATCGACGTGTACGCGTATCCCTTTCCGTCGAACTCGGTGTGCAGCGGACCAAGGCCTGGCTTCTGAACTTCGCCCGCCATGACTGCGTCGTACTTGAGAACCGGAATTCCCGAGAGCTCTCCGTCGAAAGCTTTGCTTTCGATCGCTTTCTTCATCTTCGTGAACGAGTGAACCGGAATCACGCTGGCGAGCTTTCCGCCGGCGACGATGTATTCTCCGGTCGGATCGACATCCACCCCATGCGGAGATTTTGGAGTCGGCAGATAGTACACGACGCCGGGGCAGTCGCGCGGATCGAGCATTCTTACGCTCGTCTTTGTTTCGTTCTTCGCGATCCTCGACGCTTCATCTACCCAGTTGTGCATGTACTGAGCGGGAAATGCTTTCGCCTTGCCCTGCGCAACGCACTGCTCAGCCAGCCGGTAGTTCACCGCGGCGATGTAGTCCTTGTCGTTCTGCGATGCATTCGTCTCGAGCTTTTCATTGGCCTGCTCGGAGTTGTACGTCGTGAAGAAGAACCATCCATCCGACGGACCCTTGCCGGCATGTCCGAGATCGTAGTTGTAGCCAGGCATCAGAATCTGGAACGCAATGTCCATCTTGCCAGGCTGATCGGCTTTCACGAAGGAGAGAGTTCCCTTGAAGTTCTGCTTGTATGACTCGATGGGCACATCAGTGTTCGGAACCGGGACGCTGAAGCGAGTCGCCGACACGATGTACTTCGTATCCGGAGTCGTGAACGGCGATGCGTGACCGCCGGCCGCGTTGGGAATCTGGAGAATTTCGTCAGTCTCGAACCTGGTAAGATCGATTCGGGCAATACGTGGAGTGTTGTTCCCGTTGATGAACAGCCAGCGGCCATCCGGCACGCCATCGGTCATCGACATCTCAGTGTGATGCGTATCATCCCAGGGTATAAAACCGAATGTCGTCTCGAGCATCGGCTTCGTCTCTTCGTTGTAACCCCAGCCATTCTCGGCATTCTGCGAGAACACCGATATGACCTTGATCAGCCGCCCTGACGGAAGGCCATATACGGCAACCTGTCCGCTGAATCCGCCTGACAGGAATGCGTAGTACTCGTCGTATGATCCTGGTGCTACATAGACACGGGAAGCAGCGTCGCCTGTGAGAACACTTTGATTCTTTCCTGCCGGACGCGAGCAGGCATACGCCAGAATCGTGGCCCCTCCGACGCACAACACCGCAGTGACCAACCTGCGAACCTGGAATTTCATCTCTCCCTCGGGATTGGGTGCATTGCATGCCGCGCTGCAAGACAAAGCGGCGGCGATGTGAAGGTCGCCGCCGCGGGGGTAGGGATAAATCGGAGTTTTACGGAACTTCCGTCAGGGATTCCCTGACGCGCCCGGTGAGACGAGACGGGGCGCCCGCATGTAGGCGTTCTCCTCATGGATTTCCTCTCTTTCCTTACCGCATTTGAGAAACCGCGCGCCTATCATCGGGGAGTCCCGGAAAGGAGGACCTCATGATGACACGCAACAGATGGGCAGTGTTCATTCTGCCGATCGCAATCGTCGCATGCAGCTGGAAAAAGACACCCGTCCCGATCATTCCCGAAACGGGTTCAGTCGCTCTTCTCGTCGGTGAATGGTCCGGCGACTACAGCAGCGCACAAACCGGCCGCAGCGGCACAATCACGTTTGACCTGGCGAGCGAAAAAGACACCGCGTTCTGCGATGTGGTGATGATTCCCAGGCTTCAGCCCATTCAGGTCGCCGGAGAACGCAGCGCTAATGCGGTCATCAGGCCGCAGCGCACAGCCGATCCCCTCAAGCTCCGCTTCATCAGGCTGGGGGAGAATCGTGTGTCAGGAACGCTGGATCCATACATCGATCCTGATTGTGAATGTCGCGTCACTACGACATTCATCGGTGTGCTCACAGCACCGGACACAATCGAGGGAACGTTCACAACACGCGGAGTCGCAACTGACTACTCGCAGTCGGGCGGACGCTGGAGAGTGACTCGACAAAAAAGTCCCGTCACCTCCCCCTGAAAATGCTAAAATGAAAAGCGCCGCGATATCGCGGCGCTTTTTTTTGTTGCACCACTCAGGACTTGGGATCCGGACTGTACAAGCTCGGTACTACGAGAACGCTGCATTCGGCATGGCGGATGATTTTCGCAGCCATTCGCCCGCCAGTCGCGCGAGATCGGCCGAGTCTCCTCCGCACTCCCGTGACAATCAGCTCCGCCTTTGAATACGCAGCGAAGTCAGTCAGCTCGTGGCTTGCTTCCCCGTGCAGGACTATCAGGTCCGGCCGGAGATGCAGCTCATCGAGCTGTCTTTCCAGCACGCTGAATCGCTCGCGCATCGCGAGCTCGTAATCCCTGTCGAACTCCACCCAGTCAACCCCTAGAAATTCCGATCGCGGCTTTACATGCACGCACGAGATGCTTGGAGCGTTTGCGATGGCGGCGAGAGCCTCGGGTGCGCACTGAAGCCCGTCCGGACGAAGATCCATTGCAACCATCACACGATGCGGAAGGCGTCTCATGCCGGGCGATGCAACGAGCAGAGGCACCGGACTCAGCCGTGCAATTGCCATTGCCGTCTCCTCTCCGAGCAGACGGCCTACTATCCCGTGCCTGTGGAGTCCTACGATGATGAGGTCCGCCTTGCTTTCCACGGCAAAATCGACAATCGACTCCGCCGCTCTTCCAAGGCGGATATCGAGACTCCATTCGCTCGCTGGATCGTACGGCATCATCTGCTCGAGAACGGTCGTGCGCTGCGCTTCTTCGCGTGAGCGGTCCAGCTCGACAGGAATAATTATGCCCTCCACCGACGGAAACATTGCAGGCATTGGCTCGAGCACAGTCAGCACGTGAATCTCGGCATTGTTGCGTGCCTTGATCAGGGTTGCTGCCTTGAACGCGGCAAAAGCCGATTCCGACCCGTCGCTGGCAACCACGATCGACATTGTCTTCAGCTCGGGCGCTATCGAACGCGAGCGCGCATCGAGCTCACTGGTCATCATTGCGACGGCTGTCATTGTTCTCCCCCTGTAATTGCACCGATTGAACGCATTTCCGGTATTGAGCTCAATCTGCGAATTCATCCCCACGCGGTCTGTCAGGGACTGGATGAGTTTCTTCAGTTTTTTCCGTACATAGGTGCGGCCGCGGCGCGAAGCGCGTTGAGAATGACCGCGAGATCGACAACCTCCTGCACCGCCGCTCCCGCAATAGGAGCGAGTAAACCCCAGGCCGCCATCATCATTCCGGCAGCGCTGATTCCGAGTCCCCACCATATCGACTGGCGCGCGATGCGCATGGTGCGCCGACTGATGTCGATCGCATCGGCAAGACGTGACGGATCGTCCGCAAGAAGAATTACATCTGCCGCTTCCGTCGCGATTCCGCGCCCCCGCGATGCCAGGGCCACTCCCACGGTTGCTGTGCTCAGCGCGGGAGCATCGTTGGTTCCGTCACCCACCATTACCACGGATTCGCCGTCGTGGAGAAAGCGTTTTACGACTTCGACCTTGTCCTGCGGCAGCATGTCCCCACGCCAGTCGTCGATGCCTGTCTCTCGTGCTACCCGCTCTGCGTTCTCTGACCTGTCACCCGACAGCATGACCACGTGCTCGACACCACTCCCTCTGAGCCGCTCGACCAGCGCGCGCATTCCCGGCCGTATCATATCCGCATACTCGACAATGCCGACAAGATTCCCATCGACCGCAACGTAGGCTCGCAGCGTCGGATCATCCTGATCGGAGCGATCGAGCGATTCGATCAGTGATCGAGTTCCCGGATATCGCTCTGCAAGGAGGGAGCGGGCTCCCACCATCACGCGGCGTCCTTCGACGTCTCCTTCCACGCCGCGCCCCGGTGACTCCGAGACATTGATCGCAGGCAGGGCAAGCGACTGTCTTCTTCTCGCCTCCGCAATGAGAGTTTGTGCAAGCGGATGCCCCGATCCCTGCTCTACTGCGCTCGACAGCCGCACGATTTCGTCAGCGCTGATCGAGTTCACTGCGTGAACGCTCGTTACTTCCGGATGTCCGATGGTGATCGTGCCCGTTTTGTCCAGCAGAACAGCAGTGGTCTTTCCGAGTCCTTCGAGTGCAGCGCCGGTTCGTATCAGAACCTGGCGCCGCGCTGACCTGTTCAATCCTCCGAGCACCGCAACCGGCGTGGCAAGAAGAAGCGGGCACGGAGTAGCGACTGCGAGCACCGCAAGAACGCGCATCCAGTCGCGCGATGCGAGATAAGCGGCTGCACAAACAATGAGAATCAGCGGCGTGAACAGAGCCGCATACCGGTCCGCAATACGCTGAAGGGGTGCCTTGCTCGACTTGGCTTCCCGTACGAGCTCGACAATGCGTGCATACTGGCTCTCCCGCGCGATAGCAGTCACCCGGACCGTGAGAGGGCGTTCCTGATTGATCGATCCGCTCATCACATGACTTCCAACTCTGACATGCTGCGGGACCGGCTCTCCGGTGATGCTCGAGGTATCGAGATGGGACTCACCCGCAACCACATCGCCGTCGCACCCGAGCATCTCACCAGGCCGCAATACGATCAAGTCGCCGGCACCTACGTCATCGGCCTGGACGTCGTGTATGTCGCCATCCGCAAGAAGGTGCAGTATTCGCGGCGCGTTGTCCTCCAGCGCGTTCAATGCGTCAGAAGCGCGACCCTCGGCGAGCCTCTCGAGAGCCTCGCCCCCGGACTGCATGAGCACGATTATCAATCCAACCAGCGGCTGACCGAGGATCAGCGATGCAACGACGGTAAGGGATGCCGTGAGATCCAGCGCGAAGCGGCCACCAAGCATTCCCCTGACAGTCTTCAACAGCAGCGGGATGCCCGTGATGATGAGACCGGCCAGCCATATTCGATGATCCCAGCTCCCGCTGGCAAATAATGCTGCGGCACCCCCTGCTGCGATGAACGAGAGAGCCGCCAGTGGAGTCTTGTAGCGCCGCCAGAACATTCGTCTTCTCTGTTAACTGATTGAGTGAATCATCAGCAAAGATGCCCGGTAGATATGTCGGGAATTACAGGAGACAATGTGGGGGTTTGCTTGACTCCGGTACCATCCTCACGCAATAGAATTGATCAAACCATGACCATTACAATCCCTCGACCGCTTCAGTCGGCAGACACAGCCCGCTCAGTCGACGCTTTCTTTCATCCGCGATCAGTGGCAGTGATAGGAGCGTCGAACAAGCGCGGCACAATTCCCGGTGAAGTTCTCCATAACATCCTGAGCTACGGGTTCAACGGACCTGTCTTCCCCGTAAACCTGACCTCACCCGTGGTTCAGAGCATCGTCTCGTACAAAACCGTGGAGGATATACCGGGGCCTGTCGATCTCGCAGTTATCGTCGTTCCCGCCTCACACGTTCTGCAGGTTGCAGCACAATGTGCTCGAAAAAAAGTTCGCGCTCTCGTCGTAATCTCTGCTGGTTTTGCCGAATCCGGAAAATCAGGACGCGAAGCACAGCAGGAGCTGGTGAAAATTTGTCGCGACGCCGGCATGGGACTGATCGGACCGAACTGCATGGGGATCATCTCGACGGCGCCCGACGTGAAGCTCAATGCCACGTTTGCACCAGTTCCTGCTCCGCACGGCGGAATAGGCTTCATGTCTCAGAGCGGTGGACTCGGCCTCGCGATCATGGATTACGCCGGAGCGCTCGGCCTCGGTCTTTCGACCTTCGTATCTGTGGGAAACAAGGCTGACATCTCCGGCAACGATCTCATTCAATACTGGGAGAATGATCCCGACACGAGTCTGATTCTTCTTTACCTCGAATCATTTGGAAACCCGCAGAACTTTTCCAGGATTGCGCGAAGAGTGACACGCGTGAAGCCGATCATTGCGGTGAAAAGTGGCCGATCACCGGCGGGGGCGCGCGCCACGAGCTCGCACACGGGTGCGCTCATCGCGGCATCCGATGTAACGGTCGACGCACTGTTCAGGCAAACCGGAGTGATACGCACCGATACACTGGAGGAAATGTTCGACGTCGCCGCGCTCCTCACCAGTCAACCTGCGCCGCGTGGAAGACGTGTCGCCATTCTTACCAATGCCGGCGGCCCCGGCATTCTGTGCGCCGATGCCTGTGCTGCTGAAGGACTCGAAGTTCCGTCATTCAGCGAGAAAACCAATGAGAAGCTTCGCAAGCTTCTCCCCGCTGAAGCAAGCGTATCGAACCCGGTCGACATGATCGCGTCGGCAACCGCGGATCAGTATCGCAAGGCAATGGAGATTCTCGGCGAAGATGAAGAAATCGATTCGATCATCGTGATCTTCATTCCGCCTCTCATAACTCGCGCGGAAGATGTCGCCGCCGCAATCGTGGAAGCTGCGCGCAACCTGCGCGACAGGAAAACATTGCTCACGGTGTTCATGCAGTCCCGGGGAGTTCCTGCGGAGCTGCGAAGCACCGACGTCCGGATACCTTCCTACTCCTTTCCGGAAAACGCTGCTCACGCCCTCGCGCACGTGGCAGCCTATGGCGACTGGAAAGCCCAGCCATCGACCATGCCCGAGATCGTACGAAAGTCCCCTGATGAATGCTCCGCTGTCATCGCCTCCGCCGGACAGCATGGAGGGAGGTGGCTCGAGCCCCAGGAGATTGCACTGATTCTCGAAGCGTATGGCTTGCCGATCCTTCCACAGCGGGTAGTCGCTGATCCCCAGGAGGCCGCTGCTGCCGCACGTTCACTCGGTGGACTTGTTGCGCTCAAAGCCATTGCGGAAGGACTCGTCCACAAGACCGACGCGGGAGCGGTAGCTTTGAACCTGACACCCGGCATGGTCGGCGACGCCGCAACAAGAATGGCCGCGCACATTCGCACGAGCCACGGGATGCCCAAAGGGTTTCTCGTGCAGCAGATGGCCCGACCAGGGGCGGAGATGATCGTCGGAGTGGTTCATGATCCTCAGTTTGGGCCAGTGATAGCGTGCGGCGCCGGAGGAGTAATGGTCGAGCTTGTGAAGGACGTATCGGTTCGGCTTACGCCGCTCTCACATGAAAATGCTCATGCCATGATACGCGAGCTCCGAACATACCCGCTGCTGGAGGGTTACCGTGGCTCACCAAAGCGCGACGTGACTGCACTCGAGGATGTTCTTCTCAAAGTCGGCGCGCTTGCAGACGACTATCCGCAAATTGCGG
>DASROK010000500.1:0-2098 GCA_035646915.1 Gemmatimonadaceae bacterium | reverse complement strand
CGTCGGCAGGGTTTCCGTTCACGCTGATGTCTCCGCTGACGACGTAAAGATCGAGACTGCCGGTGACACCGGTGACATCGATCTTTGCAGTTGCAGTCTTTACCCAGACCTTGGCGCCCATTGGAACCATCACTTCGATTTCCGATGGCGCAGGATTTCGTTCGTCAGCACCCTCGATGAACAGCTTCATGCCGCCGTGACCGCCGCCCATGAAGAACTGGTTTCCCTTCCCGAGCACGCCGCGCACCGCAACCGAATCGCGTTTCCACCCGGTGACCTTTACACTGCCAACAAGATTTGCAATGCGCACCGAGCCCGTGGCATCGAGCTGAAGGCCTCGATTCAGTTTAGTCTGCGAGTGCGCATATGATGCAGTGCACATCATCAGCGACAACGCGAGAGCGGGCGTGCGTCGCATCAGGTCTCTCCCAGCTCCGTCGTACGCTGGAGCAGGTCCACTTTGTGACTGTACGACTGGAACAGCATATCCATCAGCGTCTTGTTCGCCGGGTCGGCAGCGAGCGCTTGTCGTGCCTCGAGAATCGCTGCGTCTATCACGCGCACGCTTTCTCTCAGCTTCGCGATGGTTTCCGGCGAGAGCTCAGTCTTTCCGCTCTCGATGAGCGTGGTAAGCTTTTCAGCGGAGCTGATGTATTCCTTCTCCTTCACAGCGAAGTCAGCGACCGGTGTTGCAACCGTTGTAGAGGGAGACTGTGACGCTGATGCGATTGGACTTGTCGTCTTCTCGATCATCCGGCGGCCGAGTGCCAGCGCTGTCATCAGGGAGGCGCCTGCAACGAGAAGAAGGGCGGCAGCTGCAAGAAAAGCAGGCCGCTGCCAGAAAGCGCGCTCGCGCGAATGCATCGGCATCGTTGCGACGAGCTGCGCCTCCATGTCGATCTGCGCCTTGATTTTCTTCCACGCTTCCTCGGGAGGTTGAATCTCCCGCGGAAGTCCTGCGGTCTCTCGATGGAGCTCTCTCAGCATCTCGCTCTCACTTGAATCTTCTGTCATCGGTTCAGCGCCTTTAACAAAAGCTTTCTTGCCCTGTGCATCTGCGCCTTGACCGTCCCCTCGGCAACTCCGAGCTGCTCGGCAATCTCGGCGTGTTGATACCCCTCTATTTCGTGCAGGACGAACACTATCCGCGCTCCTTCCGGCAGTGATGCAATCGCGTTCTCGAGATCGATCTTCGCGTCGGGACGTTCCTCTACAATCGAGATGTCCGTACCCGGCTGATCCATGAACAGGACTCTTGCCGTCCGTCGTTTGTCCGATCGTGCCCGCTCGAGCATTGCATTCACTGTCAGCCTGTGAAGCCATGACGAGAAGGCGCTCTCACCGCGAAAATTTCTGAGCCCTCGCCACGCCCTGATGAATGCATCCTGCAGCAACTCGGTTGCTTCATTGGTCGACCCACCCGAAAGTCTCAGACATAACGCATAAATTCGAGGCGAATGCTCGCGATAGAGCTGTTCGAATGCCGCGCTGTCGCCCCCCTGCGCACGACGAACTACATCGGGGACCGATTTCGGCGGCGTAAGCGCTGAGGGTAGAGTCATCCTTTTGTAAATGTAGGATGCCGGTGGAGCTTTGCAGGTTTAACTACGGTCAAAACTCAGACCCAGGCAGTGAAGAGCAATGAGTTACCAGAAAGTGAGTTCTGAGTACTCAGTTCGAACTCGGCACTGAGTTCCGGGTTCTGGAAACTGATTGCATTCCCACTGCATGGGTCTGATTCAATTTTGTCGCCGCGTTCTATATCTCCGGTACCCCACCCACCCAAGCGCTACCAGCGCACCCAGGGGAATTAGGACGCCCGACGCGGCAATGATTCCGGCAATAAGCGAGACAAAATTCCGCCATGCAGCCTTGAATGCTCCGATGATTGGATTGTCGCCGGCATGCTGGCCGAGAATTGGAAACGGCTCGTGAACGGTGATCGACAGTGTGCTCATCGCCGCGCGCGTGCGGAGAAACCGCATGCGCCCTTCGTATCTCTCGATCTCCTCGCGAACTCGCGCAAGCTCGCGCTCGACTGAGAGCACATCCTGAAGTTTTCCTGTTCGCGTTGCCAGAAGGCTGATCAGTCTTTCCT
>DASROK010000499.1:0-4174 GCA_035646915.1 Gemmatimonadaceae bacterium | reverse complement strand
ATATGTCGGCATGTCCTGCACCGATCCGCGCTGCACTCCCTGCGGTGGGCGCATTGGTCCATTCGGGAACACATCACCGATTGCGTATCCGTCATTGGCGGGATCGGAGTAGATGATGCAGCCGATTGCACCGTGCTCCGCGGCAACTTTCGGTTTGATGCCGCGCCATGATCCACCGTACTTCGCGATTACGATCGCGCCCTTCACAGAAATACCGCGTCGTTCCAGCTCGTCGTAATCAGCGGGCACTCCCTGATTCACGAATACGAGTGGGCCGGTCACATCACCGTCGGCCGAATATGCGTTGTATGCAGGCAGTTGTTCGTCTTTCTGTCCTGATGTTGGATCTCCCTCGACCGGTGTCTCATCGAGATTCGCTGTGAACTTCGTCGGGGCGATGAGCTCGAGGACTCTTTCTTTCGGGGTTGGGAAGAGAACATCGAACTCTTCGATAGTTGTCTGCCATCCATACGACTTGAACTGATCGCGAATCCATTCTGCGTTCTGCTTGTCGTAGGGTGATCCGACATGATGCGGCCGTGCGGAGAGGAGTTTCATTGCTTCCCGCATTCGCGCGGGATCGGGTATCGCCTTGAATTTTGCCTCCCACTCGAGCTGGGTCTTTGTCGACTCTGGCGTGAAGCCTCTTAAGGTGGCGTGGTCGGCAAATGGAGCTGCGGCAATTCCTACCGAGCCGATCAGTATCGAAGACGCTATCCTGCGCATTCTGTTCATTATCCCGTTGGTGGAGACTGATAGTGTATTTGCGAGACGGGATATCTTCAACCTGAGCCGCCGCGAAACCAAGGCTGATCTCCGGGGATGAGCGAATCGCTGAGCATTTCTCGTATCCAGTGATGAGCGGATTGCAATCAGGTATCAAACTGAACCCCGGAGAGAACATGCGGATGAACCATCGAGTCAGCCTGCGCTGGGCCTTGCTTCTCGGCGCTGCAGCTGTGTGGGGCTGCAGCGACGCGCCCACAGTGCCACGTGAGAACATGGGGCCTACGGCAGAAAGTGCCGTTCATTTCTGGGACGACCTTGCGACCACGCGGTGGAACCTGCGAGCGACAGCGCTGTTCCAGAGCACGAGTCCCGCTCCGCCCAACGGACAGGCATGGGCGAGCCGCACACTGACTTACCTGTCAATCGCGCAATATCGTGCCGCACTTGCAGCAACAGCTCCGTCGAATAGATCGAAGCGCGCATCGGTGACAGCGGCGATTGCGCGTGCATCGGTGGATGTACTGACCCGTTTCTACACTCAGACGCCGGGCTATTCACCCCCCTCGAGCATTCCAACGACGCTCGAGAATATGTTGATTGCCGACCGGACTGAACCTTCATGGCCGGGCGACGCGAACACGGACGCTGTTCTCGGCGACGCGATTGGACACCAGGTCGCCCTCGCTGTCTGGAATCAGGCGCAGGCCGACCGTTACAACGCTGCATCGACGCTCACTGATTTTGCAGCGCTTCAGGCAACGCGGCCCATTGGCGCCGGATACTGGGTTCCCTCCGGCGCCGCCGTGCGAGGGTTCTGGGGAGTCAAACCATTTTTCCTCGACGAGAGTCAACTTGTAGTGTTGCCACCTCCGGCCAATCTCGCTGGACTCGAGACAGCTGCAGCATTCGTCCTCACGACAACGACAGTTGGCTCAGCCGACCAGCTTGCGCAACAGCTCGCCATTGCGAACCTGTGGAACAAAGTTCCGCCCAATGGACCGTTTACCGCCGGCGAATGGAATCAGAGAGCGGATTCACTGATTCAGTCATATCATCGCACCGAGATCGAGGCAGCACGCATTCTCGCGACAGCGAACATCGCAGCGTTCGATTCGCAGATCGAATGCTTCGCGACGAAGTATACATATTGGGTTGCGCGCCCCGCGCAGGTTAACAATGCGATCGTACCGGCGTTTGCGACGCCAAACCATCCGTCGTATCCCTCGGGGCACTCGTGCATATCAGCCGCATTCGGTGCCACGCTCTCGCACGCTTTTCCAGACGCCGCGACTCGCGAGTGGCTCGCCTCCAAGGTAGAAGAAGCTGGCTGGTCGAGAGTCTATGCGGGTATCCACTACGTGTTCGACATCGGGGGAGGACATGAAGTGGGTGAGCGAGCTGCGGCGAAGGCGCTCGCGGGAAATCTCGACTAGGCGTCAGTCGAAGATGAAAAGGGCCGCACCCGAAAGGATGCGGCCCTCGTGCGACAATCCGAACGATCAGACAGCGTCAGACAGTGAAGTAAAGTTGAAGTCCTTCACCTTGATTGGGGGAACCACAACAGCTCCTCCTGCCTCGGTTCCAGCAAGACGTACAGCGGGCCCGATCGCCTCGAGATTGTTCAGCATGAAAAGAGGCGAATCGTTGAAACGGAAGTTCTTGATGGCCTTCGAGATCTTTCCGTTCTCGATGAGAAACGTTCCATCGCGCGTAAGACCCGTGTAGAGAATCGTGCGCGGATCGACTTCACGCAGATACCAGAGACGCGTCACGAGAATTCCGCGCTGCGTGGACTTGATCATGTCCTCGAGCGAGGTCGTTCCGCCCGACATGATGAACGACGTCGGCGCACCAGTGGGCTGCTTGTTCATCTTCTTCGCCCAGAAGCGCGAATAGTAGAGCTCTTTCAGAACTCCCTTGTCGATGAATACCTGCTTGCCAAGCGGAAGCCCGTCACCGTCCCATGGCTGCGAGAGAATCATCGGATCGAATGGATCCGCGCTGATCGTGATGCGCGGATCGACAATTTTCTCACCGATCTTGTTGCCGCCACCCTGCTTGGTGAACGGCGAACGGCCTTCGTCGGACGATCGCGCATCGGCATAGAACCCGATCAGCTGCACGAGATCGCCAACAGCCTGCGGCTCGAGGATCACCGTGTACTTGCCGGGCTCGATCGCAACAGGATTGCGTGAAAGCCGCGCCTTGTCGATTGCGCGCTGGCTCACTTCGCTGACGTTGAGCTTGGTCCAGTCCGGACTCTCCGCACCTGCCCAGCCCGATCCGGTTCCGTCGGTTGTTCGAACTGTCAGAGTGTAATTGGCGTTGGTGCTCTTGTGATACGCGAACAGTTTTTCCTTGTTGCCGAGTGCGTTGGTGCTCGTGTTGACCACTAGATATCCTGCGGCAGTCAGGTCACCTGCTTTTCTCGCGGGCTCGAGCGCAGTCAAAGCTGCCTTCGCCAGATCACCAGCGTCGAGCTTTTCGACCGAGTCGAAATCCGCATTGACCGTCTTGATGTTCTGCGGGCCAAGATCGGGCATCGCTTCCGGATCATCGGGAGCAAGCTTCGCCAGACGCTCCGATTCCTTCACTGTCTTGAGCAGCGCTTCATCGGAAAGATCGTTCGTGACAACTGTCGCTTTCTTTGGACCGAATGCGCTTGTCACAGCAACGTTTGCATCAGCGACGCTTCCTGCCGTGGAAACCTGATTCGCCGCAAAGCGGATGTTGTTCGTGAGGGAGCTGCCGACATTCACGCTGATCGCGTCGGCGCTCGACATCTTCACGACTTTCTCGATCAGGGCCTGAGACGCCTCGCGGGAGATGATGTCACCGTCCGCCGTCTCTATCGGGATCAATCGCCTGGGGGACCTCATGCTTTCCTTCCGGTGTTGATGACGTTGATGTTACGGAACCGCGCCGGCGGCGAACCATGGCTCACTGCGTTGATCTGCGGCGGCTGCCCCTTGCCGTCGAAGAAGCTTCCGCCGAGCTGGTAGGATTTTCTGCCCCCGATCATGTCCATCGAGTTCCAGAAATCAGGCGTGCGCATCTGGTACGCGACGTCCTTGAGCATGCCGTTGAGCTTGCCGCCCTTGATCTCGTAGAACACCTGGCCGCCGAACTGCGCGTTGTAGCGCTGCTGGTCGATCGAGAACGAGCCGTCGCCGATGATCGCAATTCCCTTGTCTGTCGCGGCGACGAGATCCTCGAAGCTCTGCTCCTTCTCGCCAGGCAATAGTGAGACGTTCGGCATTCTCTGGAATTGAATGCTCGACCATGAGTCGCCGTACGAGCAGCCGTGCGATCTTGTCGGCGTTCCCGTCTGGTCGTACCACCACTTGAGCCAGTTTGCCTGCTCGCGTGTGGTCTGATAGTCGTTGAACACACCCTTCTTGATGATGAGGAAGTCATCCGGCTTCACGCCCTCATCGTCATATCC
>DASROK010000498.1:0-10171 GCA_035646915.1 Gemmatimonadaceae bacterium | reverse complement strand
GCCGGACAACGTCACGGTGTTGCCCGGCCGCACTCTGAGCGCAGGACTTCAGCTCAGATTCTGATCACTGCCACTCGGCGATGAAGAGGTTCGTTTCGCCGGGCTTGTCATCGTTCCTGTTCGATGCCCACACCAGTTTCTTTCCATCCGGACTGAACATCGGAAATCCGTCAAACGATTCGTCGAATGTGAGCTGCTCGAGATTACTGCCGTCCGGATTGATCAAATACAGATCGAAGTTGCCGCTCCTCGGATTTTTGTAGTTCGACGAGAAGATGATCTTTTTCCCGTCAGGTGTCCAAGACGGGCCGAAGTTCGCTCCGCCAAGATGAGTTATCTGCCGCTGGTTTGATCCGTCGGCATTCATAAGGTAGAGCTCGACCTTGCTAGGTCGAACGAGACGCTGGCCAAGCAGGTCGCGATACGCTTTCAGCTCCGTGGAATCAGTCGGATGATTCGCTCGGTATACGATCTGCTTTCCGTCAGGCGACCACCACGCTCCTCCATCATATCCGGGAGTGTTGGTGAGGCGGCGGACATCGGTTCCGTCAGACTTCATCGTATAGATGTCGAGATCGCCGTCCTTGAGCGATGTGAAAACAATTCGCGATCCGTCAGGCGAGAGCACTCCCTCAGCAGTATACACATCGTAATGCGTCAGGCGCTTCAGGTTCGATCCGTTTCGATCGATGGTGTAGATGTCATACCGATCCAGTGGCCACACATATCCCTTCGAAGGATCGGGGCGTGGCGGACATGCTGAGTCGTGCGCTGACGATGACGCGAAGAAGAGTCGCTCGTCACCCGGGAAGAACCATCCGCATGTTGTCTTGCCGCGTCCGTCAGATATTCGCCTGATGCTGCTTCCGTCGATTCGCATCACATACTGCTGATCGCAGCTTCGCCCGTCGCGTGTGCTCTGGAGCGTCAGCCATTTCCCATCGTGACTGAAATAGGCTTCAGCGTTCTCGCCGCCGAATGTGATCTGCTTCAGTGTATGAAAATGAGTCTCGCCACCTCTGGGTACGACGGAAATTGAAGTTGACGGAGAAGAGCTTGTTGTCGAGGAACCGCCAACCATGCATGCCGAGGTGAGGCAGGCCGCGGTGGCTGCAATGAAAATTCGCATGAGCTGAAATTAATCGCTGCGTGAGATTTGTTCACCAAAGGGGAGATCCAGAAGCTTTTTTGAAGGCTGCGGATCGAGCGTCTGGTAGACCGTGATTCGGTCGATTCGGGCGTTGTCGGTAATCCGCAAAGACAACAGCTCGCGTTCGGTATCGCGAGTGAGAGTCGGATACAGACTCAGCGTACAATGCGGGCTGAATGTGAATCTTGCTCCCAGAAATGGGAGCCCGGATGTGGCGATTCGATCGTGGAAAACTCTGAGCGGACCATGAGGATCGAGCGGAAGAACGATTATGTCGCTTTGCATGAACCGCATCGGCGCCTGGAATCTCAGGTTCATCACTTCAGTGCTCGACGTTATCGGAGCAAGCTTGTCCCACAGCTCGGTCTTCGTCACGTTCGGCGGGATTGGCCCTGCTCCTGATGAGCCGGTAATCGTCACATGCGGCGCCTTGTATCGCGCGAGACGGGGATCATATCGCTCGTTGATCTCACGGATCTGCCGCCCCGCTTCTCCAGCAATCTCCGCGATGATGAAAATGCCGTTCTGCTGCACTAGTCCCTGGTCCTCACTACGTCAGAATTCAGCAATCAGTATTCCTGTCGTATATTTTTTCGCATGCTCAATATTGATCTATCGGGTAAGCGAGCGCTTGTTGCCGGCGTCGCAGATGACGGCGGTTTTGGCTTCGCTATCGCCAAGGCCATGGCGGAAGCAGGGGCATTGGTATCAGTCGGAACATGGCCACCTGCGCTCAACATCTTCAACAATCTTCTGGAGCGCGGCAAAATGGACGACTCTCGCCGGCTTTCCAATGGCGAGCTTCTCCAGTTCGAGCATATCTATCCACTCGACGCAGCATTCGACACACTCGAGGATGCTCCTGAGGATCTGAAGACCAGCAAGCGATATTTGGACACCGGCGATTTCTCGATCGATGGCCTTGCCGCAAGAATAAAATCGGATTTTGGCGAAAAAGGTCTCGACATTGTTGTCCACTCACTCGCCAATGGACCTGAGGTGAAAAAACCCCTGCTCGAAACGAGCCGCAATGGTTACCTCGCGGCGATCGGGGTGAGTGCGTATTCGCTCGTTTCGATGGTCAGCCGCCTTGCTCCAATCATGCGGCCCGGCGGGGCATTCGTATCACTCACCTACATGGCGAGCGAAAAAGTCATACCGGGCTATGGCGGTGGGATGTCCTCGGCAAAGGCGGCACTCGAGAGTGACACGCGAACGCTGGCGTACGAAGCGGGGCAAAAATATGGGGTCCGGGTAAACGCCATTTCCGCCGGTCCGTATGCTTCGCGTGCAGCAAGTGCGATCGGCATCATTGAGCGTATGGTGGATTACTGCGCGAAGAATGCCCCGCTGTCGGATCCTCTCACAGCTGAGGAAGTCGGGCTTGCGGCTGCTTTCCTCTGCAGCCCACTGGCGAGCGGAATCACGGGAACGACTCTCTATGTTGATAAAGGCTATCACTCGATGGGTATGGCTGTGAGCATGCTCACCGAAAATGAAAACCCTTCTTCGTCATAACATCTGAGCGTTCATCTGAGAAACCCCTGCGGTTTTCTTATCGCCTGCGCGCTCACGCTCGGTACGCAGGCGTGCTTTATCATCAGGAACCCGCCACCCCCTGCGCCTGCGAAGACTCCGGCGCAGCTGCGCGCCGACAGCATCGCCAAAGCTGATTCCGAAGCGGGTATCAAACCTTACGACAAGGTTGTAACGAAGGCGGCGCAGACAAAAGTCGGATTGTTCACGACTCACCGCGTTGCAGACACGTTGCTATTCGAGATTCCGCGACGTGAATTCAATCGTGACATGCTGCTGGTCGGACGATTCGCTCGAGCATCGGGCGGTAATTCCTTTGGTGGCGACGAGTTCACCGAGCGAGTTCTGCGCTGGGAGCTGGAAGGGCGCCGCGTGCTGCTACGGAGTATCACGTTCGAGCTGACTGCCGATTCGACGCTGCCGGTTTATCACGCAGTGTCACAAGCCACGTATCCTCCCGTCGTTGCAGTGTTCAAGGTTGAAGCCTACGGCCCTGACAGCTCCGTGGTGATCGATGCAACGTCGCTTTACACGACGAACGTTCCGGAATTCACCGCCGCCCGCGGGTCGTTTGATGACAAGAGATCGTTCATCGAGCGCGTCAATTCGTTTCCGGAGAATGTCGAGATCGAGGCGACCCAGACATTTACACCCGAGAGTCCTCCGGACACCCAGCGAGCTCTCGGCGCACCGACGCCCGCTCAAAGCATTCTCGCTCACTGGAGCATGATTCGTCTTTCGACGCAGCCAATGATGCCAAGGCTTGCAGACAGGCGCGTTGGTTTTTTCGAGGTTAGACAAACCGATTTTGGAACACAGCAGCATCGCTCTGTAATCCGTGCGTACATCGCGCGATGGAAACTCGAAAAGCAGTTTCCTGATTCGGCTGTATCACCACCAGTCAAGCCGATTGTGTATTACGTCGATCCCGCCACTCCATCTCAGTGGGTTCCGTGGATAAAGAAAGGAATCGAAGACTGGCAGGCTGCATTCGAGGCCGCTGGGTTTCGCGACGCGATAATTGCGCGTGATCCCCCGTCGTCCGTTCAAGATCCAGACTGGTCGCCCGACGACGTCAGGCACACCATGGTTCGCTGGTTGCCCTCAACGATCGAGAACGCCGACGGTCCGCACATTCACGACCCACGCAGCGGCGAGATACTGAATGGCTCCATCAGGATTCATCACAATGTTCTCAATCTCGTTCGCGATTGGTACTTCGCGCAGGTATCACCGCTCGATCCGCGAGCACAGCATCTGCCTTTTCCCGATTCCCTCATGGGGAGGCTGGTCGAGTACATCGTCGCTCACGAGATAGGGCATTCACTCGGCTTTCAGCACAACTTCAAGGCAAGCTCCACGTATCCCGCAGACAGTGTTCGCAGTGCATCGTGGCTGGTCAGGATGGGACACACACCGACACTGATGGATTACGCCCGATTCAATTACGTGGTGCAGCCTGAAGATCGCATTCCGCCAGAGCTTCTCGTTCCGCGTATTGGACCGTACGACCTTTTCGCCACAAGATGGGGCTACGCTCCCGTTCGGGGAGCTCGCACTCCTGATGACGAGAAACCAACTCTCGACAGCTGGGCTCAGCTCCAGGATGGCGTTCCATGGTACAGGTTCTCCACTCCTGGCCAACGTGATACGGATCCTGGCGATGAAGGAGAGGCGGTCGGTGATGCTGATCCGGTTAAGTCGACTACTCTCGGTGTTCGAAACATTCGCAGAACAATGAGCTTGTTGATGCCTGCTGCGATTCGCCGAGGTGAGGACAATTCCGATCTGCTGGAGCTGTACGACAAGATTGTCGAGCAATGGGCGACGGAAATGGAGCACGTGGTCAATCTCGTTGGCGGATCTGATTCACGTGAGAAATACGGAAGCCAGCCGGGACCGCGGTTCACGCCGGTTCCGCCGCAGCGCCAGCGTCAGGCAGTGCGATTTCTTTCTGCAAATGCATTTGAAACCCCTCGATATCTGCTCAGCACCGATGTTCTTCGACGTATCGAAGCGAATGGAGCGCTTCGCCGTGTAGGTTCTGCGCAGTCGCGCATCCTGAATGCATTGCTCGATGCAGATCGTCTTGATCGACTCGCTGAATACGAAGCACTCGCATCACGAAAGACGTCAGTGTACCCGCTCGGCGAAATGCTCGGCGATGTCAGGCACTCGGTGTGGTCCGAGCTCAGAGATGGTAGCGTAACGATCGATCCTTTCAGGCGATTCCTTCAGCGCTCCTATCTTGCGCAGGCAGATGCAAAGCTCAATCAATCGCCGGCAGTGATTATTTCATCCGGACCTTCACGCGCTCGCGCGCGCAGCAGCTTTGGACCTAACAACGACGTGAGGGCGCTGATGCGCGGTGAGCTTCTTTCTCTCGATTCGTCAATACGGTCGGCGATCGATCGAACGAGCGATCGAACGACGCGCCTGCATCTCCTCGACTCACGCGAAGAGATCAAGCGTATCCTCGACCCTGATCGCTAGAAGGTCAACGCTGTTCCAGTGGCAGACGCTGCCGAAGGTTTTCCAGAACTTCCTTGGAGAATGGCCCCATCAAGACAATCAGGTGACCGCGCTTGTCGGTCCACGAAATGGAATTGAGCTCACCTTTGGGAGCCGGGACAGCGGACGGTGGCGGCATAGCCATCTGCTTTTCTTTTGACTGCGCCGATGCGCGAAGCATTGCAGCTGACTGGAGACCATTGTCGACAAGCGTTACTTCGACGCCAGGCGATACTTCATAGATCGTTACGTTCCCTGTGCTGTCGGCTCGAAGTTTCTTCATCGGCATCGGTGCAGTTAATGTCGCAACTCCTGTAACGACGACCTGATCGAGCTGTGGGCTTGCGTTAAAGCGCCGTCGCTGTGCCAGTGAGTTACGCGCCGAGTCCCGAGCTGCTTCCGGCTTGAGACCAGTTACCTGGTCGGCAATCACGTGCGCACCACTCGACTGAACCGCCGGAGCAGGTGGCGGTGCTGCGGCGATTTTGATCGCATCATTTGCTGTTTCCTTCTTTAGCTCCCTCACTCCCGCAACCTTTCCCTCTAGAGCTTTTTCGGGTGCGTTTTGGGGTGCTGAATCGGATGCACGGGTACGGGCAGGAGTAATGGCAGAAGGGACGGGAGCGGCTGAGATCTCGTTCGATGCGCTATCGAGCATCGGCTCGGCTGCAGGAGTCGAAACCTGAGATGGCGCAGTTGCCCGAACTGCACGCTCCATTTTTTTTACTTCGCCATTTCGAGCCACAAGCAACGACGCACCTGCAACAATTACAACAGCAGCCGCGGCGCGAAGCTGCGTGCTCGCAAACCATGGCCGACGTGGTGGTACAGTCTTCGGGATCACGTCTCCCGGAATGATGTCGAGTGCGCTGACTATCCGTGATGATGCCGCGACCAGACCTCTTGCTTCTGCCACAAGCGCTGAACACTCAGGACATTCCGCAAGATGCGCTTCGAGCGCTGCCGCGTCGTCAGGCGCAAGCTCGCCATCGATCCAGGCGTGGATTGTTCCCTCGTCAGGATGCTGCATTCTTTTCCCTCATTTCGCGCTCACGCTGCAGTGCCTCGTATGTTTCGACGAGCCGCCGCCTCGCGCGCGAAAGTGTAGTTCCCACAGATCCAGGAGAAAGCTCGAGTGCTTCAGCAATTTCGCTGTAGCCGAGCCCTTCTTCCTTCATTAGAAGTGCAAGCCGGTCCCGCTCGGCCAGTGAGTCAACGGCCTTCCGTGCAAACGCTGCTTCCTGCGCCTGCTCCAGAGAAGTCGGCTCTACCTCATCTTCTCTTTCCCGCTCCTCTGCTGCGAGCAGCGCAAGATGCTGTCGCCGCCGCGCATCCTTTCTCGCTTCGTCTCTCACCAAGTTTGTCGCGACTGCAAAGAGCCACGCCCTTTCGTTGGTGATGTTGTCCTGCCTTAGCGCACGCACAAAGGTTTCCTGCGCGACCTCCTCAGCCCAGTCGCGGTCGCCGAGCCGCCGCGTCAGGTATCTCACTAACGCGGCGTTGTAGGTTCGAAAGAGACGCTCGACGTCCGTCAATCCATTACCATCCTGATTGAATTCTCTTCAGCTCTGAATCACTGATCGAATCGATTCCCGCCGATCCAATCTCGATTGCGACGTCACGGCCACCGACAATGACCTTGTCTCCGAGAGCAAATACCTCTCGCAGCTCTGGAATGGCGTCGATGATCTTGAAGTACGCTTCGGAGAATGATTTCACTTTCACCACGCGTATCGATTCTGTCCTGCGTAAGTCTGTCCATGTTTCCCCGCGCAGTGCAAATACCCTGGATCCGACCCGGCGGGTATTTTCCTTCTTCAGCTGATTGATCTCATCGGCAGCATTGAGATTTATTGCCGCTCTCTGCCTCGACGCATCACGTGCAGCTTCGAATTCGGCTACGGCCTTCGGTGCAGTTTGTGGCGGAGATACCGCTGCAGCTGCAACTCCTGTTACTACTCCTTGCAACTGAACATTCCTTCGCATTCCTGGCTCGACTACCAGATACGATGTGAATTCCGTTGGAATCGCGTATTTCTCGCCGAGCTGCCTGATCTCGTCATCGATCTCGCGTGAGCTGCCGCCTTTTCTCTTCTCCGCACTCAGATACCCGATTCGCTGCGTAGCCCAGAGCCGCGCGATATACGGATTCTCTCGTGACGACCCAGGAAACTCGACGCGGGATGTCCAGGATACAGGTCCATTCACGGTCTGACCTTCAAACCGCAATCGTGCTGACCCGCTTCCATCATATCGTGCGAGAAGGACGTAATCCTGTCCGGCAAAAATGTCCGTCGCCTCTGATGGATGACGCTTGAGCAAACGCACCCCGTCTGCCGACACGCGCACATCGGTTATCACTGGATTGGTAAGCCTGCTTGCAACAATGGATACTGCACGTTCGACTGATTCATCAGGTCGAACAAACTGTGCGGTTCCCTTTCCCTCAACAGCAAGTCTCTCGACGAGTGCCGCGTTGAGATCTGCGCCAACTCCGAACGAAAAGATTCTGCGGTCTCCTCTCAGCCTGTTGACTCTGATTGCGATCGATTCCGGATTTCTCTCGCCTATCGTCGGCTCGCCGTCGGTGACGAAGAGAACCAGACCGAGACGTCCTGACGGAACATCGCCCTCGAGGGCAGCATCGAGTGCGCCTGAGATGTTCGTCGACCCCGATGCATCGAGTGATTCGAGATATCGAGACCCTTCAGCAACGTTCTCTCGCGTTGCACGAACGAAATCATCGCGGAACGTTCTCACTTCCGTTGAGAAGTCAATCAGCTTGAATCTGTCTGAAGCGTTGAGAGTTGCGAGCACTTGCTTTCCGGCATCACGCGCCTGACGGATTTTTACCCCGGACATGGATCCTGAAACATCCAGCACGAGCGTCACGTCACGCGGAGTCACACGTGTCGCAACTGACGGAGGCGAGAGGGTGATCAGTGCAAATCCATCTTCATTTCGCGGAGCATACGTGAGAACCGAGATCGCGGGCTCGTTGCTCTTTCTGATTGGAATGAGCAGCGTCACTTCGCTCGCATTCCCCTCTGCTTTCACCTCGCGTCTGCTGCCGCGAGTGCTGGTTGAAAGCGAGTGCGTCGGGCTGTATGGGCGCCCATACATCTGATCCGAAGGATACGTCAGCGTGAATGATGCGCGCGGGCGGTCGTCATCATCGCGATTACCCGCAAACGCCAGCCAGTTCTGCTGGCTCTGCTTTCCCTGGAAGTAGTCGACTCTCAGTGCGTCACCTTCGCGCTCTGCAACCATCTGAAACCGAACGACTACTTTCTTTTCTTCACCAGGCGCGATCGGAAATATTCTCGCGCGAAGCATTCCATATCCCATCCACTCCACAAGGGCAGGATCGCGCTGTCTTCGGACGATATCCTCATAGATCGCCCGCGCCTGCGATGCGTTCATCGTTTCGCCAGATACCAGCTGGCCGTCGATTGAAAGCTTCAGGTCCTGGAACGCAGCACCTTTTGGAAGCGGAAAGATGTAGTCAGCCTCGCCTACTCTGCTTCCGCGATTAACGAATGTCTCGGTGACCTCGTAACGAAGGACTCTGTCCACCAGGTCGGCCTTCACATGACTCGATTGCTTGAATATCGAGGGAGCCTGCTGCCCACACGGAAAGCATGGCGCGTCCATCGGACATGGCCGCATTACGCACGGCCGCGGAATGAGCGTGCCCTGCGCCTCGATCATCGAGGGCGCAGCGAGCAGCGAGAGCAGCGAAATCAACAAGGAGCGCATTTGAGCCTCGGGTTTTGATACCCTTGAGACGCTGCCAGCGCTCCGGCTTGCACACCCGGGCTATGCTTTTTCCGGGGTGCGCCTCGTGTATGCCTCCGGACGGCTTACAACCCTCACCTGGATGAGCTGCCGGTCGGCCCGGTTTACCGTCTCTTCCAGTGTTTCGCCCTTTTCCCTCGCCGCCCACCCCAGTGAGAACGACACCGGGCCCCGTGACTCGGCTGCCTTCTCCAGGCGACGCACCACCGCCTCAGTCTCCGCCAGATCCGTCTCGAAAAGAGCGATGAGAAATTCGTCGCCGCCCATTCTCACAACTGGCTCTTCAGCTCTCACGTTCCGCATCAGAAACCGGCTCATTTTCACAAGTATGGAATCACCCGAAGCATGACCGTGCACGTCGTTGTACTGCTTGAAGTGATCTATATCCGTATAGATGCAGCCCCATCGTTCTTCCTTCGCGCGCGGTTTCGCATAGAGACTGGCCAGATGCCTTCTGTTGTAGCATCCCGTGAGTGGGTCGCGAATGCTCTGCTCTACAAGCTGTGTCTCGAGATTTTTCCGGGCTGTGATGTCGACCAGAATCCCGTGAAAGATCGGCTCACCTGTTTCCGGATCGGTGTTGAGGTACCACGTATCGAGCACTGTTCTGACACCGCCATCCGGGCGCGTAATCTGAAGCTCGCGATCGCGAATCGAGCCCTCTCGCTCGACGAGAGCTACTTCCTTCTTGCGGACTTCAGCGTCGACGAAATCACTGACCTTGTAGTTCTTCAGCTCCTGGACGCTGGATACTCCAAAGATCCTGAGAAATGCAGGATTGGCGTCGAGGATCTCACCGCTTTCATTGGTGATGTAGATACCTTCGCCGAGATTCTGCGCAAACCGCGCGAGCGTCTCAGGATCACTCAGACTTCTGAATCTCGAATGTGCAGGTCGTTTCAGCATTCAGTATTCAGCATTCGTCTTAGGCATGTCGATTGCCCAGTGACATCCTTTACGGAGGCATAATGTATGACGCACAGAGATTCTAAGGAACAGATGGACAACAAAGAGAAAGACCCCGTCAAGCGCTCGGAGGAAACTCATTCGGGAACTCCCAATGCTGTCGATCCGGATAAAATGAGGTCGACTGAGCACAAAAGCGGATACGGTGGTGAACGTGGAGAGCCGCGCACCAAGTAGGTTTTCCTGATGCTTGCTTCACCCGGCATCCAT
>DASROK010000497.1:0-8925 GCA_035646915.1 Gemmatimonadaceae bacterium | reverse complement strand
GGTAACGAGCGATCGTGCCCACCATGTAACCCCTGTCGCCATGAACTCGTCGAGATATCCGTCGCCGGCGAAATCGCATTTATCCAGCGAGCTCATGGGATCTTTGTCAAAGAGATTGGTCCTGCGAACATCTATTGGGTTGGTGACTCCACCGGTCAAACCGCACGCGCCTGTCTGCTCGAAAACCGTTTCAGTCGAATCGCGCTTGAACACGTTATTGTCCGCCACCACTCTGTCCACAGGATTACCTCTGATCTTCACGGCACTCCCCTTCGTATAGAGAACCGTATTGCGCTGAATGATCATTGTTTCACCAACGACTCCACACTGCCAGTTTGCATTACCGTACCACCTGTTGTCGTCTCCATGCATGTCGATCTGATGTGTCTGCCAGCATTTCTCAAAAATGAATTCCGCACATGCATACCCGCCGCCGGTAAGAATGAGATTGTCTCTCGCAACGTAGCCGGAGTAGTCGTTCGAATCCTTCCTCTTGCTCATACCTGCGATAGCATGCCGGTTCTGATCGAATACATTTCGCGCGATAAGTGCGAACGCACCGTTCGCAACCTCGACGCCGTATCCTTCGGCAACATTTCTGTCGTGGTGGAAGTAATTGCCGACAATTCTGACCGCCGATTCATTCGTATTGAGCAGGCGGCCTCGCTCTCCGGACTCGTTAGCATCCTCGACCTCCACTCCCACACCAGGCCAGTGATAGATCTCCATGTTCGAGACTTCGACACTCTGAAGTGGATCCATGCTGGGAAATGGTGATATCAGGATTCCCTTGTCCCGCTTTTCATCACCGCGAACCTCATTACCCGTAGGCCCCTCCAGGCGAAATCCACTAATCACCACGCTGTCGCCCCTTACCGTGAACAGCGGCAAGTTCTGGCGCGCGTCAGTTACGAAAACGCGCGGCCCAAGCCGCCTGGGCCCACGTTCACACGGCACTGCTGCGACGAGTGAGACGTTGTCACTGATGAGGATGTTGCGACGGCCCGTTAGATCGATGTCGACGTCGCATAACTCGATCACCTGGTGCCCGTTCGGCGATGCGAGAACGCCGAGCAGCAATCCTGCGGGATCCGGCACAGATGCGTCGATAACAACGCGCGGAAGATAAGCTACCTCAAGTTTTGCCGACGCAACCTTTTGATGAAGCGCGCCTTGCACCAGGCTTACCGTAAGGTTGTAATGCGTAGTAGCGGACGGCGTGACGGTGCGACTGCCGGATGCAGAAACCGGATTTCCATTTAGCCGAATGCGCGCGCTGCTGCATCCCGGTCCCGTAACTACCGACCAGCTGACGACACTTGATTCTCCGAGCATGATGCGCGCGGGACTCGCGGTGACCTGAAGGCGCGCATCTGTTACGCATGAAGACAGGTCGATGTCGTCGAGGTCGACGTGCTTTCCCGAACCACTGCCGGCTACAGCCAGCGCAGCAACACCTGCTCCCGCAATTCCGACGGTGACCAGCGCGGACTTTTTCATTGTGCACCGCCTCGGTATTTACGGATACCAATTTTGCGGGAACTTGTGTCTTGTCAAAACCCAGCGAAAAAATCCGAAGTAGCGGCCGTTACTTGAACGTCATCTTGGCCATGCCTCTCTCTGGTATTCCGTTATGCGTGGCGGGGCGAAAGACGCCCTGGGCAATGAAGTCGGTGAGGGTGGAACTTCATGAGGACGAATCTCGCTGCAGAGACTTCTCAATAGTCGCCGAATCCCCGAATCGCGCAATGCCGGTTTTATAACACGGAAGTGCCGGTTTTATATCAGCTCGCAGATCGGATCAGGTTGAATAGGCCGACTTCTGACGAACAACTGACAAACCAAAGGCGCCCTAGTCAGAGCGCCTTTGTACATAACGTGCCGTTCTGTATTGTCGCTCAGCGAGCGAGGCCTCCCCTCTCCATGATTGTCGCGTCGCCCACCTTTGTCCGGGGAGCGAAGAATTTCTTCTCGTCGAAATGGCGGTCGGTGTAGAAATCACTTCCCTCCGATACGTCCACTGTCCCGCGAGTCCCGAAGTTCCGAAGAAGCGTCGATTCATATTCCCGCGTGATCTCGGCTGGGTTGAATTCCGGCAGATCCGCCAGCTGCTTCGGCGTAAGCCCACCTATAACCACTTCGTCGGCCGAGCTGTCAAGCTGCGCGTCTCCGATCGGTATGAGAACGTCGCGATCGTTCGTGAGATTCAGCGCTTTCCTGTCCAGAGAAACGTCGATGTAGCGGGTACGCCGTGCCTTGGTGTCGACGATGAGCTCGTGCACTTTGCCGATTTTGCTTCCGTCGGACGTCATCACGTCCCACCCTCTCGGGTCGGGAATGTTCTTCGCTATCTCGAAGTTGTCGAGATCTCCCAGAGGCTTCATCAGTCCCGTCTGACCGAAGCCGGTTCCCGTGTTCTTCTGTCCTGCCATCTGACTGCCCTCTCTACTGGTGCGAAGCTCGAGAGGATGAAACCCATCCTGCTCTCCCATCGCGTCGATGCACGAGGACAAAATTGCCGCAATTCACATTCCTCAACGGGAAGAGATAAATCGCGAGTGCAGGCCAGTGTGCAGAGATTATCCGGCGTCCCAATTGTGATCGTGAAGATAATTGTCTCACGGTGCCAGCTGCCAGCACCTTTGCTTTCACTTAGTATAGTATCGTATTGATACTAAATGCAGGCAAGGAGGCGAATCGGGTACAGTTATGGAATTCTTCTTACATTACAACATGCGCATCACACTGCGCTTCGCTGCGATCGCCGCAACCTTCCTGATTCTACTCGATGCGGCCCACGCTTCGGCACAGACTCGCGTGCCGCGGCTGGATCCAGGTGACTGTCCGTTCCAGCGCCCGGATTGGGCTCAGGCTCTGAAGATCGAATGCAGCTGGCTCACGGTACCCGAGACACGTAGCAAGCCGAGCGGCCGGACGATACGACTCGCGGTAGCGGTGCTTCACACCTCGACTCCTGCCGGCCCACCGCTCGTGATGGTGCATGGCGGCCCCGGCTTGAGCGGGCTTCGCATTTTTCTGCCTGCGTTTCGGAGCGAGCTCGCGCATAATCGCGACCTCGTGATCTACGATCAGCGCGGATCGGGCTACTCCGAGCCGAAGTTCTGCCCGAAGTACACCAGCGCGCGTGATTCAGCCCTGTTGCTCCGCACACTCGAAGAACGGGAGAAGTTCTGGGACAGACAAGATCGTGAATGCATTGCATGGCTTCACGGCGAAGGCATCGACGTAAGCGCATACAATACCGTAGCAAGTGCGGCCGACCTGATCGATCTCCGCAAGGCATTGGGTTATGAGAAATGGGATGTCTACAGTGGATCGTACGGAGCCCGCCTTGCGCAGGAAGCAATACGACAGGACCCTGCTGGAATTCGAAGCGTTGTACTCGCAAGTCCGGTGACGCGAGGCCCCGCTACTCAGGCAGAGGTTGCACTCTCGACGCAACGGGCTCTCGAAAAAGTGTGGACTCAATGCGCTGCGCAGCCCGTGTGCAGCACAGCGTTTCCAACTGTTAGTGCGGATTTCTTTGCGCTGTATGACGATCTCACGAAGAGCCCATACCCGGTGACATTCGCGCGTGAGGGCAGCACATCGGATACGATCTGGCTCGATGGCCGGCGACTGCTTGGAATGATTCGGGAACACATGCTCGGTCGCCCCGGTCGGCTTGCACGCCTTCCTCTACTGCTCAAGGAGCTGCGCCGTGGAGACAGGCAGCGCGCGGCTCAGACTCTCGTTGGATACGACACGACATCGACGCTCGGCGCCCAGCAGATTGTGATCCACCTGGTGAACTGCTACGACGTCTATGGTCCCGTCTTCCGCAGGATGCGCGACTCCGTGTACGCGACAGCTAATAAGGTTTTTCGAAACGAGCAGCTGAACGATTGCGAGAAGTGGCAGACGAGTTTTGCCGATTCAACCGAATATGCGCCTGTTCGCACTGATATTCCGGTGCTGCTCACTACCGGTCGCTTTGACGACCGCACGCCGACAGAGCATGCGAAGCGAATCGCGGCGACACTGGCTCATGCATACCTGTTTGAGTTTCCCAATGAAGGACACGATGCGCGTCCCGTTGGCTGCCACCTGTCGATATTGACGCAGTTCTTCGACAATCCGTCGCGCGCGCCGGATGCCGCGTGCATTGCTTCAATTCCGGAGGTTCAGTTCGTTACGACCTGGGACTCACAGTAGAATGACATGCGTTGCGCGGTGCGGGAGCAATGTGCGCGGGAGATGCGCCGTGTATTGAAGCCCGGCGGCAAAGCTCTAGTCGTGGAGTTCAGTCGCAACGGGAAAACCTTGATCGAGCGGCTTCACAGGGGCCATGCGCTCGAGCTTGGCGGCATTCACGACGTTTTACGCTCAGCCGGATTCGACATTGTTGAGAGCGGAATGGTCAGGACTCAGGGCCTGAACTTCACTTTCGCGAAGAGTCAGGGCAGCCCCGCTCTATGATAGTCGGCTGATACACTAGCTTTCACAGTGACCTTTTCAAAATTCGAGCTCGACCCCAGCCTCCTTAAGGGAATTCGGGAGATGGGCTTTGTGCGTCCGACACCTATTCAGGCCGACGCAATACCGCCCGCCATGCAGGGGAAAGACCTCCTTGCCTGCGCATCCACCGGAAGCGGCAAGACCGCTGCCTTTGTTCTTCCAATTCTCAACAAGCTCATCTCGAAGCCGCGCAGAACTACGCGGGCTCTCGTGATCACTCCCACGCGCGAGCTTGCCGCACAGATTGTCGAGCAGCTCGACCTGATGGCTGTACATACTCCAGTGACTGCGGCAGCAATCATCGGTGGCGTAGGAATGGGACCACAGGAGCATGCATTCCGGAGCGGCGTCGATGTTCTCGTTGCAACGCCAGGGCGCCTCCTGGATCACATGAAATCGTCGTATGCGAAACTAGACCGAATCGAGTTTCTCGTCCTCGACGAAGCCGATCGCATGCTCAACATGGGGTTTCTTCCTGACATCCGTCGAATTCTGAAAGCGCTTCCGGCAAAGCGGCAGACCTTGTTTTTCAGCGCTACTATGCCGCGGCCGATTGCGGTACTTGCATCCGAGATGCTGAAGAATCCCGCGCGAATCAACCTCGACCGCACGTCGATGCCTGCAGCGGCTATAACTCAGGCTCTGTATCCCGTTCCACAGGAGCTCAAGTCCGCGCTCTTTCTCGAGCTTCTCAAACGCGGAGACATGAAGGATGCGCTGGTGTTCACCCGCACCAAGCACCGTGCAAATCGACTCGCACAATACCTCGAACGAAACGGCGTGAAGTCAGAGCGGATTCACGGGAACCGCTCGCAGAAGCAGCGCACCGAAGCGCTCCGAGGATTCAAGTCGGGCAAGTACCGCGTTCTCGTGGCAACCGACATTGCGGCTCGCGGGATCGACGTCACCGATCTTGGGCATGTTGTCAATTTCGACGTACCGCTCGTTCCTGACGATTACATCCATCGCGTTGGAAGAACCGGCCGCGCAGACGCAACAGGCGACGCATTCACCTTTTTCTCTCCGCAGGAAGATGGAGAGGTGAAGGCAATCGAGCGCGCCATCAAGCGTCAGCTTCCACGAATTATTGTCGCCGGCTTCGATTATTCGGCAAAACCTCAGCAGCGTCTCGAAGTGCCGCTCGCCGAACGAGTCGCCGCAATCCGGAAGAAAAAATCGGAAGATCGTGCACGTGGAAAAGCAAAGGCGGAGCGCGTTAAAGGTGATACACCATACCGCGAGTCGCAGGAAGCCAAATCCGGGAATCGGCGACGGCGGAACGCGCGCCGGCGATAGCTGGCGCTCTGGTTTCGAGCAGTCAGCACCGGCTTACTATATGATACTATTGAGACCTATATGATACTCTTAAGAACAATCCGTGCATTCGCTGCAATTGCCTTTGCCGTATCGATTTCACACATCGCAAATGCACAGCAAGCGCGACCAATCGTTGCAGTCTTTGCACACCCTGACGACGAGCGCATCGTTGGTCCGCTCTTGTCGAAGCTTGCCAGACAGGGGCGGGAGACTCATCTCGTAATCGCAACGGATGGCTCAAAAGGGATTCGTGATTTTGCGAAGATACCCGCCGGACCTGAGCTCGCCGCCGCACGCGTAAAGGAAGCAAATTGCGCAGCCACACGACTCGGCGTCCGAAAGCTCCACTTGATCGGTCTTCCCGATGGCGGACTCGCGTCATTCGACGAGCTCGGTAAGCTCCGAACTGCGCTCATCGCAATCATCGATTCTATCAAGCCGGCAGCCATCATCACATTCGGTCCGGAAGGAGGCACGGGGCATCCGGATCACCGGCTCGTTGGCGATGTAATGACTCAGATCGTGCAAAGCGACGCGCGATACGCGACGATCGATTTGTTGTACGCGTCATTGCCGACGGAACGGCTCAAGTCAGCGCCGCGTGCAAGCCCGAGCGTCAATGGAATGGCGCAGGCGCTGCTTACTGTACGAGTGCCATTCGAACAACAGGACTTAGTCGCAGGCCGTGAGGAGTTTGCCTGTCACCACACTCAGTATATGCCGGCAGAAATGGATTCAGTAAATGCATATCTGGCGCATGCGTGGAATGGCACTGTGTGGCTGCGTCCCTGGAATGGAACGCTGCACGACTCTCAAATCTTCAAACGGTGAGCTACGCCACACATTCCTCCCTGTCCGTTGATATCAGACCGGGACCTGTGTATTGTTGTGGGAGTCAGATGATCCACACTTCAGCGCTTTCGCATCGCACCCATCGCCACCACAGCCTGACGGGCTGGGGCTGGGAGAGCGTGCACGCATAACCGCTGATCCCCGTCCCGCGCGCTAACGCGCGCTCCAGCCCGTCCAATTCCGGACGGGCTTTTTTATTTCCCCAGATTCCATGCTCAGAATCGCATTACCCAACAAGGGTCGACTATCCGAAGATGCCCGCGACCTCTTCAACCAGGCGGGACTCGACGTGCTCGTACGCGGAGACCGCGCACTCACCGCATCACTCGGCGGCGAATTCGAGGCGATCTTTGTTCGCGCCCAGGATGTCCCCGAATTCGTCGCCGACGGCGCCGCGGATGCGGGCATTACCGGACTCGACCTCGTATCGGAATCGGGCCGCGAGCTGGAATCACTGCTCGATCTAGAATTTGGAAAGTGCCGGCTCGTTGTTGCGTGCCGCGATGAAAGTCCGGTTACATCTGTTGCAGACATCAAAGCGGATTCGCGCGTAGCGACAGCATTTCCATCGATCGCACGCAGCTATTTCTCGAGTACCGGCGCGAACCTCCAGATAGTCCCTATCTCCGGAGCTGCGGAGATAGCGCCCCACCTTGGAATCGCTGATGTCATTCTCGACGTCACATCCACAGGCTCAACGCTTAGAACGAACGGCCTCCGCGAGATCGCGACAGTGATGTCGTCGAGTGCTCAGCTTTACGCAGCAAGATGTCGCGCAACTACATGGTCATCGGAAAAGCTCAACGCTCTGGAACAGCTCACCGGAGCGCTCGCATCAGTCATTCGCGCACGCGGCAAGCGCTACCTCATGGCCAACGTTCCGCGTGAGTCGCTTCCGAACGTGAAAGAAATTCTCCCAGGGATCAGCGGTCCAACAGTCGTGGACATTCTGAATGGCGGACGCTTCGTAGCAGTTCACTCGGTAGTGCAGGCAAGGACCGTTTACCGCACGATCGCATCGTTGAAGGAACTCGGCGCCGAGGGAATCCTGGTGACGCGCATTGAGAGACTCGTTCCATGACGGCCGCAATGTCTTCGGTTATGACGCGATTCCGCTTCAGTGGTTCAGTTGACACACTAGGCGGTGATGATGGGCACCAGCTCTTCAATCGATCGGCAATCACCGATTTCACCATACAGGAAACAGCTCGCTCGATAATCGAGCGAGTTCGCACGAGTGGCGATGTCGCGCTACTCGAGATGGCGCGCGATCTCGATAGAGTAGATCTCGACAGTCTCGAAGTGCCTGAAGATGTCATCAGCAGATCCTTATCGGCGCTGAGCACTGACTTCCAAAACGCACTGAGACGATCGGCACGCAACATCGAGCGCGTACACGCAGCGTCGCGACCAGAGTCAACGACCATCGAAGTAGAACCGGGAGTGACTGTAACACGCCGACCCGATGCACTCGCACGCATTGGCGTATATGCACCGGGTGGAAAAGCTGCATATGCGAGCAGCGTTCTCATGGCCGCGATTCCCGCTCGCGTTGCGGGCGTGAGCGAAGTCATTCTTTGCTCGCCACCATCTCACGGCGGATTGCCTGCCCGCGAAGTTCTTGCTGCCTCCGCAATCGCCGGTGTCGATCGCGTATTCGCTGTCGGCGGGGCGGGAGCGATTGCAGCGATGGCGATCGGAACAGCGACAGTCCCGCGAGTCGACAAGATCGTCGGACCGGGCAACGCGTACGTTGCCGAAGCAAAGATTCAGCTCACCTCCGAAGTCGCGATCGATTCCCCGGCGGGGCCAAGCGAGCTCCTCGTAATTGCTGATGACTCTGCTGATCCTGCAGTGATTGCGCGGGAAGTAAGTGCACAGGCAGAGCATGATACTCGCGCAGTTGTGGTCGTGATCGCCGTCGGTGAAGGCATGGCTGAGAAAATCAGCGCTGCAATCGACGCCGACATCGTGATGCAGCCCCGCGCCGACACGATCAGGGAAGCGCTCGCAACGAGAGGTGGCGTGCTTTCAGCACAATCCGTTCGTGACGCTATCGAAGCGGCGAACAGCTTTGCTCCCGAGCACCTTCTCATCGCCACCCGCGACGCACAGGCCGTGGCGGATTCCATACGATCGGCCGGCTCAGTGTTTCTCGGAGAGACGTCATCGGTTGCATTCGGAGATTACATCACCGGCGCAAACCACGTTCTCCCGACAGGCGGAATGGCGCGCTGC
>DASROK010000496.1:0-15172 GCA_035646915.1 Gemmatimonadaceae bacterium | reverse complement strand
GCCTGCGGCCCGCCTGCTGATTTCACGGCTTCCTCGAGATCCTGTCGGCCAAGCAGACGCAGCATGTCGGCGTAATTCTTTCCGCGAAGCTCTTCCATGATTCTCAACTCGATGTACGTCGTGAATCCCTCGTTCAGCCAGAAGTCATTCCATGTGGCATTCGTCACGAGATTCCCCGACCATGAATGCGCGAGCTCGTGCGCGACGAGACTCACAAGGGATCTGTCTCCCGCAAGCACAGTCGGAGTTGCAAACGTAAGAGTTGGATTCTCCATTCCCCCGTAAGGAAATGATGGAGGAAGAACGAGAAGATCGTACCGTCCCCAGCGATAAGGTCCGTAAAGTTTTTCCGCTGCGGCTACCATTTTGTCGACTTCTGCAAATTCATTCGCGGCGCGATCGACAACGGACGGCTCCGCATAGACTCCGGTGGTCTTTCCAATCGGGCGAAACGCGATGTCGCCCACAGCGAGCGCGACGAGGTAGGGAGGAATCGCGTGCGGCATCCTGAAGCGATACACGCTCAATCCATTCGCATCCTTTTCACCATCCATTCCGATATGCTCCGCGCTCATCACAGCACGCATGCCAGCGGGCACGTGCACGGTAGCATCGTAGGTCTGCCTGATCCCCGGACCATCCTGCGTGGGGACCCACGTACGCGTGAGAATCGCTTCTCCCTGCGTAAACAGGAAAGGCATCTTTCCGCCGGCAGTCTGCTCCGCGGACAGCCATTGCACGGCGGCCGCGGCGGGTGATGTCTGATATTCGATGACCACTGTATCTCCCGCAGACGGCAGGGCAATCGCGAGCGGGGCGCCGAGATATTCGTTCGATGCGCCTACCGTAAAGCCCAGCGTATCACCCTTCACAGTTGCTACGCGCTTGATGTCGAGATCTCGAATATCGAGGATCACACTGTCAGCATTGCCGGTTTTCTGAATCGTCAGGCGGGCGATCCCGTTGATGCGCTTTGCTGAAAAATCCGGCGTCAGGTCGAGCGACACATTCGTTACGCGGGCCTTCTCTGGCTGCGCATACGAATGAAAGTCGTGCGGTAGCGCAGGAAGATTCGAATCCTTCGCCGTCGATCCCTGCTCTGCGGGAGCGCATGCGACTCCCGCAGCGATCACTGCAGCAAAAACAATTTGAGTTTTCATATGGAAGGACTTTTCAGTTCACGAGGGCAATTGCCAGGCCGTCATAGCCTTTTATACCAACCGTCTGCAGCACTGTTGCAGTCACTCGAGGATCACCCTCGATCATGTCATTGAGCTTGCGAACACCCTGAACAGATTCATCGGTGCTGCCCGCGTCGATGACAGCACCATCGCGTACGACGTTGTCGACTAGAACCAGACTGCCTGGCCTCGACATTCGAAGCGCGGACTCGAAGTACTTCGGAATGCTCACCTTGTCGGCGTCGATGAATGAAAGATCGAATGGAGGCTCATTTCGCTTTTCGAGTTCCGGCAGCAAATCGAGCGCGTTTCCCACGAGAAGCTCGACTTTGCCGGCGACGCCCTCGCGCTCGAGGTTCGCACGCGCAACTTCCGCGTGCCTGGGATCGATCTCCATTGTGACCAGCCGGCCATCCGCCGGAAGCGCCCGTGCGAGCCAGATGGTGCTGTATCCGCCAAGAGTGCCGATTTCGAGAATCCGTTTCGCGCCACGCACTTTTGCGAGCAAGTAGAGAAACTTTCCCTGGGCCGGTGACACCTGGATCGATGGAAGCCCGGCTTCTTCACTCGCGCGAATCGCCTGATCGAGCGAGCTGTCACCCTGAAGCAGCTTGCTCACGATGTAATTGTCGACAGCCGTCCACAGCTCCTGACTCATGTCGTTCCCCGTTAAAGTCCCATCTTTCGAACGAGAACCTTGAAGCGTGTCTCGTTCCGCAGCGGATCGAGAATCGGATGAACGTTGAGATACGCCATCCACCCCCGCCGCTCCGCATATGCTTTCTCTGCCCAGTCGATAGCGTGATCGTTCTGGCCGAGCGCAATGTGAAGTGTTGCCAGCTCTACCGGAGATACATAGTCGTGCTTGAGTCTCTCCTCCAGCATAGCCAGAGTTTCCCGCGCGTATTCCGGCTGCCCTGATTTCGCGAGACAGAGTGCGAGAGTGACTTGCGTGTATGTCGCCGCATCCTGCAGCTCCATTGCTTCGCGAAGAACTCTCTCGGCTTCATGGTATTCTCCGGCGTATGTGAGGATCAGCCCGAGAACACGATAGGTTTCCTCCGCCAGAGGATTCATCTCGACCGCTCTTCGCAGGTGATAAATCCCCTGATCGTACCGGCGTGCGTAGAAATACACGTAGCCAAGTCCCCGGCGAACCGACACCGATCCCGGGTCGAGCTCCTGTGAGGAGTGAGCTTCGATCAGCGCTTCCTCGAATTTTCCCTGCGATGCAAGCAAAAATGCGTACCACTGGCGCGCACTGGAATAACGCGGATCGCACTCAATGGATCTTTTGAACTCGGCAGCAGCCGCAGCCCAATCCCAGTCGTATATGAACAAGCTCCATGCAAGCGACGCATGCGCTTCAGAGAGACCTTCATCGAGCTCGAGTGCCTTCCGGGCATATGACTTTGCCTGCTCGAAAGATTCATGCACCGGCACGCTGCGATAATCGAGTGCGAGCGCGTACGAATCGGCGAGACCGGCATATGCGAGAGCGTAACCGGGATCGGCTTCGATCGCCTGCTGGAAGAACCTGATTCCTTCCGCCACGCCCTTCTGCGTGCGCTTGTTCCACGCATAGCGTCCGCGAAGATACAGTCCGTACGCCTGTACATTGTCAGTCCCGCGCTTCTTTGCGGGCTCAGCGAGATCGCTGAAGGAAGTCGCCCGCAGCGTGTCGACGATTGTTCGCGCAATCTCATCCTGAATCGCAAACACGTCATCCAGTCGCCGGTCATATCGATGGGACCAGATCAGCGCGCCGTTCGATGTCGAAGTGAGTTGCACCGTGATACGCAGATCCTGGCCGATTCTTCGAAGCGTTCCCTCGAGAACCTCCGATACATCGAGGAGCGCGCCGATTGCGCGAACATCGAGCGGCTTTCCCTTCAGTGCAAACACAGAAGTGCGTGAAGCAACTCTCAGCCCTTCAACTTTGGCGAGCGCGTCGATGAGCTCATCCGTGATTCCATCGCTGAGATACTCGTTGTCCGGATCAGGTGATGCATTCACAAAGGGAAGCACTGCAACGCTGCGGGCAGCGGTGATGCCACGTCGTGCCCCGTCGCTCTGCGGCTGCTGAAGCGCGGAGCAAAACTCCGATACACTCCCGAACCGCTGTTCCGGAAGCTTTGCCAGTGCGCGGGCAACTGCGTGCTCGACGTGCAGTGGAACCTCCGGCCGAAGCGATCGCAGAGGTTTTGGTTTCTCGGTGAGGTGCTTTGCCATCACAGCGAGCGATGTCGATCCCTTGAACGGCGGATGACCACAAAGCATTTCGTAAATCACGCAGCCCAGCGCATAGATGTCGGTCGAAGTTCCGATGTCTTCAGATCCCGATGCCTGCTCAGGGCTCATGTATTCAGGTGTGCCGAGCGCGACGCCGCCTTTGGTTAGAGGCTCGCTGTTGGGCCCGAGGGAGACGTGCGCGATTCCAAAGTCCGCGAGCAGCGCGTGTCCGTCCGCAAAGAGGATGTTCTCGGGTTTGACATCCCGGTGAACGAATCCATTGCGATGCGCGTAATCGAGTCCCGCGCCCACTTCCACTGCAATCTTCACCGCTTCGTCTGTAGCAAGCTTTCTCTCTCGGTCGAGACGGTCTCTCAGTGACCCGCCCTGCACGTACGGCGACACGTAGTACAGGAGTCCCTGCGATTCGCCGGAATCGATGAGCGGCACGATGTGCGGATGGGAGAGGCGCGCCGCGATCCCAATCTCGCGCAGAAATCTCTCTGCTCCGACTGTAACTCCGACATCTTCGCGCAGTACCTTGATCGCGACCTTGCGGTGGTGCTTGCGCTCTTCGGCGAGATGAACGACGGCCATTCCGCCGCGCCCAAGAATCCGTTCGATGTCGTAGCGGTCGCTGAGCGCTTCGAGGGCGTCCATTGTGTTCATGCAACTGCCATCGTGCTGCGGGGCATCACGAGCTCCGAGCCTGATGCGAAATGAATCTCGATACGCTCCGCTGAGGGAGCGCGCACGGCGTCGATTCTGTCGCCAATGAGCGAGCACAACGCGTCGCGCGAACCCGGATCCGGGAAGCGTATCCGCTGCAGCCCTGAGATTATGAGAGGATTGCCTCTGACATCGACACGCATTCCGCTCAGCTCGAGCTGAATGCCGCCTGTGTGAAAGCGAACAGAAGTAAGCGTTCGTCCCTTCATGTCAGGCACTTCGGGTGAATCGAGCGAAACAAGCTGGAGTCGCGGCGAGTGCGCATTGTCCGACACCGGGGGCGCAGTGATGCCGCTATTGGAATTTGATTCCGTCTGCGCTTTTGCCTTGAGCTTTTCGTCGCGTCGATGGCGATGAAGCTGCTCCCACAAGACACCGCCGATGTACCCTATCCCAAGTCCGGCGATCCCCGCGAAAATACCTGCTGCGACAACGATCCCGAAGAAATACCACAGCCCCTGCACGAACGACCCGCTCGCGAGCTGATCCGAGAGAAGACTCCACGCAAACGGCGCCGCGCCGATGAAGCCAGTCAGGAATCCGACGTAAGCGGCGAGATCCTTGATGGTGGTGCGCCTGAGCTGGTAGAACTCGGATAGAATCGCTCCCCCTGGAAGAGCTTTAGAACACTGAATTTAGCCGCCTTTCGGCACCTCGCTTGCTCTATGTAACGATGTGTTTATCAGGGAGGATTCCATGCACAGTCTTCGAAGCGCCGCGAGGGGCGGCGCAGCAGCTCTAGTCTTCGTCCTGACCACCGCGTGCTCACAGAATTCCGGCCTTGGGGACATCCTTGGGGGCGTTCTTGGAGGGGGCGGTGGCAGTCAGGTGAGCGGATCCGTCGCGGGCGTGAATACGCGCCTTCAGCAAATCGGAATTCAGCAGTCGAACGGACAAACCGTGACACTCGGCTACGACAACAATACGAGAGTCGTTTACCAGAACCAGAATTACTCGGTGTCGTCTCTCGAGTACGGCGACGAGGTCACTGCCAGGGTTCAGAACTCGAACAATACCAATTCCGGCTACTACACTGACCTCATCCAGGTCGACAGGTCGGTACAGAACAGCGGCGGCGTCTCGAACGGGCAGCAGACTTTCGAGGGTACCGTTCGCTCTATCGACCGCACTAACGGGCTCTTCCAGATATCGTCGAACAATTACGGAACGTACACCGTTTCGATGCCGTACAATCCGCGCTCGACTGACCTCAACAAGTTCAACAGCCTCCGTAATGGAGACTATGTCCGTCTGTACGGGACAATGCTGAACAATTCACGGGTTGAGCTGAGACAGTTTTACTAGAATACTGAATACTGAATGCTGACTGACGCGTAGTTGGTCAGCATTCAGAATTCAGCATTCCTTTCTTCAGCATCCAGTATTCGTTCTAGCGCGGTGCCGGAACTGATTGCAATATTTCGCTGTGATCAATACGGGTGAGTTCGTCGTTCCTGACGTCAGCCGTCGCCCTCATGACAACGAGGTCGATGTCTACGGGCTGACCCATCCCGGCCTTGTGCGAAAAAACAATGAGGACCACTTCCTCATCTGCGCCCTCAAGAAGAAGGTCGAGGTTTATCACACAAGCCTTCCGAATCCAGGCATCCTCACAGACCCGAGTCATCGCGTCGCGATGATGGCTCTTGTAGCCGACGGAGTCGGCGGCGCAAAAGCGGGAGAAGAAGCAAGCCGCATTACACTCGAGCACGTCACGCGCTACGTCACTGAAGCGCTCGAATGCTATTACACGAACGATCCCGAGAACGACTCGCACTTCATCAGCGAGCTCGGTGAAGCTGCGCTCAAGGTGCACTCGGAAATCGCAGTCGAAGCTGCCACTGATTCGGCTCGTCGGGGAATGGCCACCACGCTCACCCTGTGGCTTGGCATCTGGCCCAATGCATATCTCCTGCAGGTTGGCGACAGCCGATGCTATTCGCTGCGTGACGGTGAGCTCATTCAAATGTCACGCGATCAGACGATGGCCGAAGAATTCGTCCAGCAGGGTGTGTTCAATCGCGAAGACGCAGCGTTCAAGCGATGGGCGAATGTCCTGTCGAGCGCCATCGGAGGTCCGCAGGCGGCGCCGACAGTTACCAAGGTCCCCCAATCATGGTCGAGCATCGGCATGATGTGCAGCGACGGCCTCACGCGACACGTTTCCGATGACACCATCAAGGAAGTTCTGACCACACTGAAGTCCGCAAAGGACGGGTGCGAAAGACTCCTGAAGTACGCGCTCGATGCAGGCGGTGAAGACAACATCACGGTGCTGATAGGCCGCTCGGTTCCTCACGAGGAGATTCACAGCTAAGCGGCGTACATGTCCAACGCGGCAGAGCGTCTCGCAGCATCCCTGAGTGATCGTTATCGAATAGAGCGGGAGCTCGGTCGCGGTGGAATGGCAACGGTCTTTCTCGCTGAAGACACGCGACACCACAGACGCGTTGCGATCAAGGTTCTTCATCCCGAGCTTTCTGCGGTTCTCGGTCCCGACAGGTTTCTGAAAGAGATAGAGCTCACAGCAAACCTTCAGCACCCGCACATCCTTCCGCTTTTCGATTCAGGCAGTGCAGATGGCCTCCTCTACTATGTAATGCCTTTCGTGGAGGGAGAAACGCTGCGCGGACGTCTGAATCGCGAAGGACAGCTTCCAGTCCCCGACGCAATTCGGATTGCAACCGACGTTGCTGATGCACTCGATTATGCGCACAAGCGTCACGTGGTTCATCGGGATGTAAAGCCTGAGAACATTCTTCTTCTGGATGGAACACCGCTCGTCTCGGACTTCGGAATTGCGCTCGCAGTAGAACAGGCCGGTGGATTGCGAATGACGCAGACCGGGATTTCGCTGGGAACTCCGCAGTACATGGCACCTGAGCAGGCAGTGGGCGACAAGCATGTCGATCATCGCGCCGACATCTATGCGCTCGGCGCGGTTGTGTATGAGATGCTCGCCGGTGATCCGCCGTTCACCGGCCCGACGGCGCAATCGATCGTCGCTCGTGTCATCACTGAAAAGCCAAGGTCGCTCACGTCGATTCGCGACACCGTTCCCAGGTATCTCGATGATGCTGTGTTTGCTGCATTGCAAAAGCTTCCCGCTGATCGTCCTGCAACAGCGCGCGAGTTTGCGCATTCGCTGGCCGAGCCGAGAGCAAGTTCTGCTTTCGAGTTCGTTCCTGCGCAGCGAAACACCACGCCTTCCCTTATCGGTGGGATTCTGCTGACGGCGGCGCTCTTCGGTCTTGCGGGCTACGCACTCGGCTATCGTACCCATGATTTCCGAGGCATGAGCTCCGAGCCGTCGCGTCTCTCGATGCTCACGCCGAATCTCGCCTCATCGGGCGCGTCATCCCTGCATCGGGTGCTTGCGCTTTCGCCTGACGGTAACGCCGTGGCCTACGTGACTGACAAGCCCAGTGGCGGGTTTACGCTGATGTATCAGCGTTTCGACGCGGAAGCGCCGACACCGGTGAATGCTGACATCGTCGATCCTGTTTTCTCTGGCGACGGGAAAAAAGTTCTTGGCGCGTCTATCCCGCTCCTTGTCGCATCCGACCAGAACGTGAGTGTCCCGATTCGCGGTGGTCCGGTTACCACACTTCCGCCAGGAATAAATCTCCAGCACGCTGAGCTGCAGCCGGACGGGCAAATCCTCTTTTCGTCGCTGGGCGCGGGCAAACCGTTCCGGGTGGATGCAAACGGAAAATTCGTCGAGCTCCCGCTGCCGAACGGCATGCGCTTTCAGCAGTCCCTCTCCGGCGGACGCGCGATCTTCGTCCAGGCAAACCTGGGGACGGCATCAGGCGTCGCCAGCGTTGTCGAGTTGGAATCAGGGAAGATGACGCCGATCACGAGCGACCCGATCGTGGAGATGAGATACGGAGCGGGATATGTGGTCTACGTGAAGAACGATGGAAGCCTGTGGGCAGCAGGATTCGACGAAAAACACGGCAGAATCTCGGGCTCTGCGGTGCAGGTCGGCTCACAAGTCACGGTGACAGGCAGCGGCGTCGCGCAGTTTGCATACGGCAAGTCGGGGAATCTTGCATACATCCCGGAGGATCCACGATCTCTCGTACTTGTCGATCGCAATGGGACACTGCGCTATGCCACTGGTGAGAAGCGCAACTTTCATTCGCCGCGATTCTCGCCCGAAGGCGATCGTATCGCAGTCGATTTTCCATCGCTATCGGGCCGTGATGTGTGGGTGCTTTCACTTACGCGCGGAACAATGTCGCGAGCGACGTTCGAGCGTGACGGACATGATGCATCGTGGACCCCCGACGGTCAGTACCTGACGTTCCTGTCAGCACGGAACAGCGGTCTCGGTGTGTTTCAAGTGCGGCCGGGTGGAGGATCCCAACGCGATTCTCTCTTTGCGATGAAGAATCTGACTTACGCCGGCCAGTGGCTGAACGATCGAAGATCCATGCTGGCGGTTGCAACAGATTCCACTCCCGGATCGAGTGCTGATATTGGAATTCTCGAGAACGGCGGAAGAGGCCCGTTTCGTCCACTGATCGCGAGCGAGTCCGGGGAGGGATATCCGTCAGTCTCATCTGACGGAAAATGGCTCGCATTCGTGTCGGACAGATCGGGAGCAGAAGAGGTGTACGTGAGGCCGCTCGCGGGAAACGGTGAAGACGTGCAGATCTCGTCGAGCGGCGGATCCGAGCCAGTGTGGAGCAGGGATGGCCGATTTCTCTTCTATCGCGGGCTTTCGGATCGCGGAATTGACATGATCGAGGCTGCCATCAAAACATCACCATCACTCGATGTGGTCTCGCGCAGAACTCTCTTTCCGGCAAACGACATGGTCGCTGCCGCGCCTCACGCTAACTACGACATCTCCCCCGACGGAAAGACGTTCGTACTCGTGCGGCGAGCACCGGCAACACGAATCAACGTGATTCAGAACGTACCCGCGCTTGTAAAATCCATGCAGGCGGGGTCAGCCAACAAGGAATAATCGGAGTGAATATGGAAAACGATGATCTGCCGATCGGTCGTGTACTGGATCGTCGAGAAGCGCTGAAGCTTCTGGCGATGTCCAGTGCTGCCGTTATCGTGGGGTGCAATCGCAGCTCTGCTGCAGCCGCTGATTCGTCGATGGCGCGGCAAGCCGGTGCTGCATCACTGAATTTGACTTCGGTTCCAGGATGCGTCGTGAAGCCCGAGCTCACCGAGGGACCATACTTCGTCGACAATCAACTCAATCGATCCGACATCCGAAGCGATCCCACGACTGGACAAGTGTCAGCTGGAAAGGTGCTGGATCTGACCTTCACAGTGTCGCAGGTGAGCGACGGTAAGTGTCTTCCATTGAAGGGTGCAGTGGTTGACGTATGGCACTGCAATGCAGCAGGCGAGTATTCGGGAGTGAACGATCAGATGCAGGGCTTCAACACGGTTGGAAAGAAATTTCTTCGTGGTTATCAGACTACCAGCGACATCGGCGTCGCGCGCTTCACTACCATTTATCCAGGGTGGTATCCGGGAAGAACTGTTCACATCCATTTCAAGATTCGCACGCCGTACCTATCAGATCCGAACAAGCGATATGACTTTACGTCGCAGCTGTTCTTCGACGATGCGTTCAGCGATAAGGTGTTCGCTTCAGCGCCGTACAACGCAAAGGGCCGCAGAAATTCCGGTAATGAATCCGATGGAATCTTCCGCCAATCGGGTCATTCACTCCTGTTGAATGTTTTCGAGAGTCCGGCGAGTTATATGACGGCATTCGACATCGCGCTCGATTACACCTAATCACAGAAACGATGCCGCTGCAGTTCTCCACATGCACGCTTGCTTGCAATTCTCATTGCGCGGCAAGCGTGTTTCACTATCGTGTTGCCGCGGCGCGACGGGCTAAGGAGGACCCTCGGCCGCTGAACTGCACCAGGAGGAGATCGATGAAGCGCAAGCTGCTATCACTCGCAGCCCTCGTTGTCGCAGCAGCTGTAACCGCCACTCCGATGTCCGCACAGAACGTAGTGTTCTTTGTCGGAGGAGGGCCGGTGTTTGGAATGCAGGACTTGAGCGAAGACACGGGAACAGGATGGATCGGATTTGCCGGTGTGGGAGTTCCGATCAAGTCAGTGCCCGGAGCAGAGGTCGGAGTAACGGGAATCTACGCGCACATTCCGTATAATCCCGGAGATGATGCCACCAATGTTCCCGGCGGATTTCTCGATGTCGGTTACGTGTTTGGCGTCACATCGCCGTCGAGGATCAAACCGTACGTGAGATTCGGAGCGGGAGTAATTCAGCACAGATACTCCGAAAGCGGCGGGTACGGGAGCGATGAAAGCGAAACAAAAGCCGCAGGCGCAATTGGCGCAGGACTGAACTTCATGATGAAGTCGGTCACGCCATTTGTCGGAGCTCACTTTGTCACCGGCGGATCCGACACGAGCTTTCTCACCGCGTACCTTGGGTTGGCATTTGGAGGCGGCGGAAGCAGTGCGTCCTCGTTGCGCAGATAGGTAGAAAAAAACTGCAGGCGTCGAGCGTTTGAGCTCGATGCCTGCATTTTTTTTATTCTCGATCAGCGGCTCAATGAACGACGAAGACGGGCTGTATCCACGCTTTCTCGCCGCCTGAATTGGTGACCGTCGCGCGAACGTACGCTTCGCTTCCACTCAAATGATACGTTGCCGGATTTGCTCCCGTTTTCTTTAGAACGGTTCCGTCTTTTCCGATGAATTCGGTTGTGAACTTGAAGTCGCCGCGCTGCCTTATTCCGATCGTAATGTCCTGCGGCGCCACTCTAATCGAATCGAGCTCCACTCCACTGGACGCGTAGAACCTTCCGGCTTCCATGGACGTCATGATCTCGAGTGCATCCAGTTTACCCGCGCGAACAACCACCCAGCCCCGGCCGGGATTCGCACGGTTGGCAGCGAATTCTCCCTTGAAGTGGTGTGCGTCGTCCACGGCAATACCATAGATACGCTTGCCCTTGGTAAGGAGATAATCCCAGACCATTTCCATACCTGGTGAATCGCCACCGCCTTCGTTGTGCACCAGCGGGTGTCCGTTGTGAATCTCGATGAGCTTGTCGTTGTTGACTTTCCACAGCACGTCCTCGGAAATCGCCCAGCCGAAATTCGGATGATTGATGTGCGGAACTCCATCCATGGCGCGAACTGCATCGACGTTTTTCTGAATGGTGCCAAGCAGTGTCGAGTCGGTGATTTGAGGAATCACGCGTGGAATGTTGAGGCCATTCACATGCACCGGCTTCTTTTCGAACCTCGTCGTGAGCTCTTCACCGGGAATCAGCATGAACGTCGAGTCGAAGAGATACGCAAACCGCGCTGGATCGACCCACACGTTGTGATCAGACAGGACAAGAAAGTTGTAGCCGTGGGTTTTGTACCAGGCGGCGACTGTATCCGGGGGAGAATCGCCATCACTCTCGAGTGTGTGTGTATGCGTGTTTCCCTTGAGCCACTTTCCGGACTGAAAATCTGCGGGCTCGAAATGCGCCGAAGCTGACTGAGGGTCGACTGCGGCGAGAATCGCCTGGCCTGCAGCGAGCCGCAGTGGACCAACATCCGGGAAGAATCCTTTCGCATCAGTGCCGAGATTCTGACGATTGGTAAGCAGCACCACCGACAGCTTGTGCCTGGGAATTCCCAGCACGTATGTGCCGGTGAATCCGGTGTGCATGAAGCTTCCGTCCGGCATGCCGGGAGGCATCTGCCATCCGAGGTAGTTACCGTATTTATCCAGCGTGAAAAAACTGTCGATCACGCCGGGACTGATGTACTGCTTTCCGTTGTGACTTCCGCGATTTAGAAGTACGTCGAGGAGAACAGCGAGATCGTCAGCGGTGGAAAAAAGTCCTGCGTGACCGGCAACCCCCCCGTTGGCATAGTACGAGTTTCCGTCGTCCGTTTCACCATCGAGGTTTTTCGTTCGCCATCCATTCCACGCTCTGGGATCGCCTCGGTAGTCGTACCCGAAGTTGGCATCGTACACCATGTGCTTCTCGTAGACATTCCCCTGCTCTGTCACAGCGAAGTCTGTGAACCCCTTCTTTACTGGATTGAAAGTGGTGTGAGTCAGTCCGAGTGGCTTGTAGAGCTGCGATTCCACAAACTGATCGAGCCGCATTCCGCTCGTCTTTTCTACGATGTAGCCGAGGAGCATGAAGCCCAGGTCGCTGTAATGGCGTCCTTCCCCCACTCCCCACGCCAGCGGCATTTTCCGTATCGCCTGATACGCCTCAGCGCTGTTCGCGGCCTGATAATAAAGCGGCTGCCACTGCACGAGTCCTGACGAATGCTGCAGCAGATGCCGAACGGTGATGCTGTCGAGGTGTGGCCCGCGAAAATCGGGAAGGTATCTGTAGACCGGGGCATCGAGATTGATCTTTCCACGCTCGACGAGCATCATCGTCGCGAAAGTTGTCGCCATGACTTTCGTCACTGATGCGAGGTCGAACATCGTGCTCGTCTTCATGGCGACGGGACTGGCGAGGCGATGCATCTGGTAGTCGTTTAGCGCTGCATATCCGAATGCGCGCTCGTGGATGACCTTCCCGTCTTTTGCGATGAGGAGCACTGCGCCAGGCGTCAGCGTGCCGATTGCATTCTGTACAAGCGAATCAGCGGCAGCGACACCCTTCGTGAGATTCGCGACGGGCCCCTGAAAAAGCTCGTTCTCCGAGCGTGAGCTTCCTGCCTTGCCGGCCCGGCGATATTCGGGAGGAAGCTCCCACGGGTAATAGGGCGCAGGATCCTTGTCGGGCACGGCGTATTGTTTTCTCAAGGCAGCAAGCTTCAGCGCGAGATTCTTCCTGACCGTCGTATAGGACTTGTCGCGAACGACATTCCTGAGCTCCTCCGGATCCTTGTCGAGATCGAACAGCTCCCATTCACCCACTTCGTAGTAGTGAATGAGCTTGTAGCGCTGAGTCCTCACACCGTACTGCCGACGGACTGCATGCCAGCCCGGATACTCGAAGTACTGGTAGTAGATCGCATCTCTCCAGTTTTTCGGAGTCGATCCTTTCAGGAGGGGGACGATGCTCTCGCCCTGCATCGTCGAAGGCTTCTGCACGCCGGCAACGTCGAGGAACGTTTCGGCGAGGTCGAGGTTCATTACGAGATCGTTGTTTCTCGATCCGGGTTTCACCACGCCGGGCCACTTCACGAGGAGCGGGGTGCGGAGCGACTCCTCGTACATCCAGCGTTTGTCGAACCACCCATGATCGCCGAGGAAGAATCCCTGGTCGGATGAATACACAACTATGGTATTCTTCGACAATCCAGCCTTGTCGAGCTGGGCGAGAATGCGTCCCACCTGATCATCGAGCGCCGAGATTACGCGCATGTAATCAGCGATGAAGCGCTGATATTTCCATTTGGCCAGCGCATCGCCACTGGGTCTGGCTGTGCGAAGCTTGTCATTCTCCTGCGAGTACGCACCATTCCAGACAGCAAGTTGCGCAGAATTGAGATTGTTGGGCGGCTCGAGCTTCAAGTCGCGTGGCACAAGGTCGAACGCGATTTTCATCTCCGGATCTTTCGCCGGCGATGCGCGGCCTGATGCGTCGTCCCAGAAAGTTTTCGGGATCTCAAATGTCGTATCGCGATACATCGAAAGCTGATCCGGCCCCGGATCCCACCACCGATGCGGCGCATTGAAATTCAGCATCATGAGAAACGGTTTCGACTTGTCGCGGTCCTGATTGAGCCAGTTCATCGCGCGATCGGTTACAACATCGAGCGTGTAGCCGGTGTAGCGAACGCTGTCATCGCCGCTGTGAAGCACAGGATTGTAGTACGGCCCCTGGCCGGCAAGAATCTCGTACCGGTCGAATCCTTCAGGATTGGTTCGCAGATGCCATTTGCCGAACAGCGCAGTCTGATACCCTGCTTCCTGCATCAATTTCGGGAAAGTGACTGTCGTTGGATGAAGCGGCTCGCTGTTGGTCATCACGCCGTTGAGATGACCGTACTGTCCAGTCAATACAGTCGCTCGCGCGGGTCCGCAGATGGAATTCGTGACGAATGAATTCACGAAAAGCATTCCATCATTCGCCAGGCGGTCCAGATTGGGCGTTGGCGGAAGCTTTATTCCGTATCTGAGCGATTGATGGTAGGCCGAGATTGCGTGAGCGGCATGGTCGTCGGAAAAGAGAAAAACGACGTTGGGGCGGGTATCAGCTTCAGTGCGTCTGTAGGACGACATCGCGACAAGCGGGAGAGCCGCTGCAAGAACGATTGATGCGGAAAGTCTCAATCCGTGATCCTCGAGTTGCGGTTGATCATGCCAGCGCATGAAATTGAGCATCGACACAGGAGTCCGCCAATGGAACAACCAATCAGCCGGCGGGAAATGATCGCACGGTCAATAGCAGCAATGGCTGCGACCGCGCTGCCGCTTCCCGCTTTTGCGGCATCCCCTGATGAGGCGCGTCTAAGGGCCTGGGGCGCTGCGCTCACGAGCGTAGGAATGAATCGGCAAACGATGCCACTCGGCCCCCGCGCAATTCGTGTCGGCGAGCTGGCGATTGGCACTCCGTACGAGCCCTACACTCTCGAGGCGTACATCAAAGCCGGCGGAGATCCGAAAGCACTCGAGCCGCTCACCGTTTCCCTTACGCGATTCGACTGCGTAACGCTCGTGGAATCATGCCTCGCCGTTGCGCGCGCTTCAGACGACGGCCGGCGTCCCACGTGGGACAAGTTCTCGATGGAAGTCGGGCGCATGCGTTACCGCGGTGGAAAACGCGAAGGGTACGCGTCGCGGCTTCATTACTTCAGCGAATGGATCTCAGACGGAGAAAAGCGCGGGCTGGTAAAGAACCTCGGCCAGGAGCTCGGCGGAGTTAACGACACGCGGCCATTGAGATTCATGACTGAGCATCGATCTAGCTATCCCGCGCTCGCGGATGATGCAGTCTATGCAGCCATCGGCGAGATGGAGAAGAGTCTGGACGGTAATCCGCGGTGGGTGATCGCAACTGACAAGATTCCGGAGATTCAGGATCGTATTCAGACCGGCGA
>DASROK010000495.1:0-2803 GCA_035646915.1 Gemmatimonadaceae bacterium | reverse complement strand
CCGACGAAAACTTCCCCGAGAATCTCCGCCGGGAAAAACCGGATATCGTGTTCAACATCGCCGAGGGAAAGAACGGCGTGAACCGCGAATCCCACATTCCGGCTATCTGCGAGTTCTACGGGATTCCCTATTCCGGCAGTGATCCTTTCGCCCTTTCGCTCTGCCTCGACAAGGCAAAGACAAAGGAGACTCTCGCCTATCACGGCGTGCGCACTGCGCGCTTCGCCGTCATCCGCGAGCTCGAGGATCTTGCGGCAGCCCGTGAACTGCCGCTCCCGGTATTCGCCAAGCCGGTCCATGAGGGATCGTCGAAGGGAATCACCGAAAAGAATTTCTGCCGTACGCATGATGAACTTGAGGCACAGACGGCGTACCTCCTCGAGACCTACCAGCAGCCGGTGATCGTCGAGGAGTATCTGCCCGGTGCCGAGTTCACGTGCGCGGTCCTCGGAAACGGAGACGAAGCGAAAGTTCTCCCCATCGTCGGAATGAACTTCGCGTCTCTTCCCGCCGGAGCTCTCCCCATCTATGGCTACGAAGCCAAGTGGATCTGGGCACGCCCCGAGCGCCCTCTTCAGATGTTCGATTGCCCCGCCCATGTCGATGAATCTCTTAAGGAGAAAATCGAGCGCGTCACGCTCAATGCGTATCGCGTACTTGGCTGCCGCGACTGGTCGCGGATCGACGTCAGGCTCGATGCCGACGGACAGCCGAATGTGGTCGAGGTCAATCCGCTTCCAGGAATACTTCCCGATCCCGCGGACAACTCCTGCTTTCCAAAAGCAGCCCGCGCGAACGGGATGAGCTACGACGAGCTCATTCAAAGCTGTTTGCAGCTGGCGGCCACGCGGCAGGGTGTCGCGATCGGCCGGATTCTCCAGAGAGAACGCGCCGCGTAAGACCGGCGCCCGTGGGAGGGCGCGAAATGAAAATTGGCATCTTGTTCGACGGGATGTCCGCGCTGGGGGTAAATCCCGACGGACTGATCCTCGAATCTGTCGAAGCGATCGAAGACGCGATCGCCGACTGGGGGCATCAGCACGTCCGCATCCCCGTGAATCCCGACGGGCGATGGGTCGAGCGCATGCGCCGCGGAAATTTCGACCTCGCATTCAACCTGTGCGAAGGCATCGATGGCGTCGCAGCGTTCGAGCCGATGGTCATCTCCGTCCTCGAGCTCTTCAGAATTCCCTTCACCGGAAACTGCAGCACGACAGCGGCGCTTTGTCTGCGAAAGAATGTCGTCAACACCGTGCTCGACCGCGCGGGACTTCCGGTTCCTCGCTGGTCGCTCGCAAGGCGCGGGGAAAGAATCCAGAGCGTCGGATATCCGGCGATCTGCAAGCCTGCTGCTGAAGATGCCTCGATCGGAATCGAGCAGCGCTCAGTGGTTCGGAGCGGGCGCGCTCTCACCGCGCGCGTGAGAGCGATGCACGAGCGGTGGGACGAAATCATCATCCAGCGCTACATCGACGGGCGGGAAGTGAATGTCGGAATTGTCGACGGCGAAGTTCTCCCGATTGCCGAGATCAATTTCGGCGGAATGCCGCGCGGAATGTGGAAGATCGTCTCCTACCAGTCCAAGTGGATCACGGGAAGCGAAGAAGATCTCGGCGCAACTCCGACGTGTCCTGCGGATCTTCCTGCGTCGCTGACCAAGGAGCTGAAACGAATCGCGATCACTGCGTGGAAAGCCGTCGGCGGTCAGGGATATGGCCGCGCTGATTTCAGAATCGACAGTGACGGTCGTCCATGGCTGCTCGAGGTGAATCCGAATCCTGACATCGCCCAGGATGCGGGTCTCGCAAGAATGGCTCGTGCGGCCGGAATGGATTACAACGCTCTGATTCGCCGCGTATGTGAAGCTGGACTCAGGCAGGTGATCGATACCGATCCCGCGCTGTGGAAGCAGTCACTGATGCTTTCCGGAATGGAAGCGATTCTCGCGGTATCGCCGCTGTGATTCGTTTTAGTCCGTCGAAAGCGGCAGCGCCTGTGCGTCCGAGAATTTTCGTGGGTGACATGACCGCGAAATATCGGAATCGAGTGCGTGACATTCTCGTTGCTACGAAAGTCTTTCGAGATGAAGAGATCGAAGTCGCGATCGAATTGTTCGATGACGTGTATGGAACACCAATCGCAGTGGACAAGAACCCAACCTATGCTCCAGTCAGCTCTGACTATTTCTTCCTCGGCGCCTTCACCCCGGAAGACGAGCTGGCCGGCTTTGCCTGCTATGGCCCAACGCCTGGGACCGATCGCACGTACGATCTCTACTGGATCGCAGTGCATCCGTCGGCGCAGGGGACCGGAAGCGGAACCATCCTCCTCAATGAGGTCGAACGAAGGCTGAAGGGACAGAACGCCAGAATGCTGGTAGTCGAAACTTCGTCCCGATCCGACTACAAGAACACGCGCGGATTCTATTTCCGCCGCGGGTATGTCGAGTCGGCCAGAGCGTGTGATTTCTACGCGCCTGCCGATGATCGGATCACTTTCACAAAACGCTTGCAAAGCCGCGCCGCGTTCTCGTGGGCGCATGGAGTGGAGTCACAATGAGTGACTGGCAGAGAATAATTCGTGAGGAAAGCATTGCGACCCTGGACAAGCTTCACGAAAAGTTCGGGGATGCGATCGACGTCGAGGCACTGAAGCCGGCGTTCGACAACTTCCAGATGCGCATCACGCCTTCGGCGCTCGATGCAATCAAGGAAGTCGGCGATCCGATGTGGAATCAGTACGTGCCGACCGTCGAGGAGCTTGAGATTGTCGACGGGGTGATCGACTCGCTCGACGAAGACGG
>DASROK010000494.1:0-6268 GCA_035646915.1 Gemmatimonadaceae bacterium | reverse complement strand
CGACATCGCGACGTGTCCGAAGTGCGGTGGACCAGCGCGACAGGATGAGGATGTTCTCGACACGTGGTTCTCGTCGTGGCTCTGGCCGTTCTCGACGCTTGGCTGGCCGAACAAGAACTCGATTGACCTGAAAGCGTTTTATCCGACCGATGATCTCGTGACTGCTCCGGAGATTCTTTTCTTCTGGGTCGCGCGAATGATCATGGGCGGCATCGAGTTCATGGGCGAGATTCCGTTTCATACCGTGTATCTGCATGGCACGGTGCGCGACATGAAGCACGTGAAGATGTCCAAGTCGCTCGGCAACGGTATCGATCCGCTCGACGTGCGCGGACTCTTCGGAACCGATGCGCTCAGGTATACGGTCATCGCGGGACTCGGAATGGGCGCCGATGTGATGCTCGACCCGAATGACCTGGAGAAATCGTTTGCGCCCGGCCGCAATTTTGTCACGAAGCTGTGGAACATCGGCAGATTTTTGCTGAGCAACGTCGGAAGCGACGAAGTTCAGCCGCTCTCCGCTATTGATGCGTCGCGTCTTCGCCGCGCTGACCGGTGGATACTGGGCGCGCTCAACACCGCAATCGCTGAATGCGACGCGGCTCTCGGCCCGGCGCGTCCGAGGAATGGCGTGTGGAATTCTTCGGAGCTGCGGGCTGGATTGCGTCTCAGCGAGTATACGGAATCATCGCGGCGATTTGTGTGGAACGAGCTTGCCGACTGGTATCTCGAGTCAACGAAAGGTCGTCTCGCTGCGGGCGGACCGGATGGTGACGTTGCGCGGGCGGTGCTGGCGCACGCGTTCGATGCCGCGCTGAGACTGCTGCAGCCGATTGTTCCGTTCATTACCGATGTTTTATGGCGGCGTCTGCCTGTTGCTGACGAGAGTCGCGGCGATTTCATCGCGCGTGCACAATGGCCGCAGCGTGACGAATCATTCGCAGCTGATTCGGAATTCGAGCTTGTGCGCGAGGCGATCAACGCCATACGCCAGCTGCGCGCCGATTATGCAATTCCGCCCGGGGAGAGAATCGCAGCGTCGCTCGATGTTTCGCGTGCGGGCGCTTTCGCCGAGCGTGACCGGATGATCCTTGCAGAAGAGGCCGAGTTCATCGCGCGGCTTGCGCGAGTCGATTTCGCTGATGGTGATTCCGGAGAAGCCGCAGCATCGATTCTCCTTTCCAGCGGCTCGAAGATTCGAGTCGCTCTTGCTGGCGTCATCGATATCGACAAGGAGTGCCGGAAAGCGAAAGCGGAGCTCGAGAAGCTCGAAACGCAGCTTGCTTCGCTCAACTCGCGGCTTTCGAATCCTGGATTCACAGATCGCGCACCAGCGCACGTTGTCGAAGCAGAGCGCTCGAAACAGGGCGAATGGACAGCGCGCAGGGCGCAGCTCGCGGAAAAGGTCTCATCACTTTGCGGAACATGATGCGCGCCGTGACTTTCGCTGCTGTCGCAGCTTTGACAATTGCCTGCGCCTCTCCGGGCATGCCTCCTGGAGGGCCAGCCGATACCGAGGCTCCACAAATTGTGAAGATCGTTCCCGACAGCGCAAAGACGGGAACGTCACCAAAGGAAGTGATCTTTCGATTCAACGAAGTAGTGAGCGAGCGGCCTGCAGGAGCCACTTCACTGGCCGGATTGTTTCTGATCTCGCCGACTGATGGACAGCCGCGAGTTGACTGGCATCGAGATGAGATTTCGGTGCGGCCGCGACGACGGTGGCGGGCAAACACTGCGTACACGATCACGCTGCTCCCGGGCCTCGCCGACCTTCGAGGCAACGCACGCAATACCGGTGCAGTGACGATGTTCTCGACCGGCGCCGCGATTCCGTCGTCGAGAATATCCGGTGTTCTCTTCAACTGGCCCGACGCCCGAACAATCAACAGGGGTGGACTGGTGCAAGCGTGGCCTCGAGGCGACACGACGCTGGTGTACGTCACCGCGACTGACTCGAGCGGTGCCTACACACTCGGTACTCTTTCGCCTGGAGACTATGTCATCCGCGGACTGAGTGACGACAACAACAATCGCGGTCTCGATCGCCGCGAGTCGTGGGACACCGTTTCGATAACTCTTCGCGACACCGCAAAAGTCGATATCTACAGTTTTGTTCACGACTCGCTCGGCGCACGGCTGCAGAGCGCCACACTGCGTGATTCGGTGACGATGGAGCTGTCGTTCGACAATGCGCTCTCGATAACTCAACCCATCACTGTGCAGCAGGTGCGGGTTCTGGCGCCTGATTCTTCCGATCTTGGAGTGTTGTCAGTTACACCTCCGCCTCCAGACACAACTGCAGCAGCCCGGCGGCTTGGACGGCCCGTTCCGCCCCGCACGCTCACGATCAAACTCTCGCGCCCGGCTCAGCCAAAGATTGTTTACCGCATTCGAGTGACCGGCGTGCAAAACCTTATCGGCATCACGCGCAACGGAGAATTCAGGCTGACAGCTCCTGCGACTTTGCCTGTTCCCCCTGCTCCACGGGTCGCACCTCCGGTCGCTGCGCCACCGGCTGCGCCGATACGACGGTGAGCATGACCGATCCGCGGCGCGCGATTCCAAGCGTGAGCTCGCTGCTCGAGCGACCGTCGGTTGGACTGCTGATGACATCCCACCCGCGATCGATAGTTGTCGATGCCGTGAGAAAAACGGTGGATGATGCGCGTCAGGAGCCGTCGTTACTGGGAGACGAAGAATGGCAGGCACGGATCGAACGCAATCTCGCACTCCTCGAGCAGAGGTCACTTCGATCCGTAATCAACGCAACCGGCGTGATTCTTCACACGAATCTCGGGAGGGCGCCTCTTGCCGACGCGGCCATCGTCGCCATCAGGGAAGTTGCCGGGGGATACACCAATCTCGAATTCGATCTCGGGTCGGGGTCGCGCGGCTCGCGATACGTACATTGCGTCAGCCTTCTTCGCGAGCTGACCGGTGCAGAAGACGCGATCGTCGTCAACAACTGCGCTGCTGCTCTTGTTCTTTCGTTGAGTGCAATCGCTCGTGGCAAACAAGTCATCATCTCGCGCGGCGAGCTTGTCGAGATTGGCGGAAGCTTCCGGGTTCCTGACATCATGGCGAGAAGTGGTGCAGAGCTTCTCGAGATTGGAACCACGAATCGCACGCATGTCGATGACTATGTGCGCGCGATTTCCGCACGCTCTGGTGCAATTGCAAAGATTCATCGAAGCAATTTTTCTCAGAGCGGTTTTGTTGCCGACGTGGATGTGCGAGCTCTCGCGCCGATCGCTGCGGAGCACGGGCTGCCCATAGTGCACGATCTCGGAAGCGGGCTGATGATCGACCTTACGCGGTTTGGCCTTACGGGCGAGCCAACTGCTCGCGCAGCTCTCGATGCTGGAGCCACGCTCGTGCTGATGAGCGGCGACAAGCTCCTCGGCGGACCTCAGGCGGGAATCATTCTCGGATCGCGCAACGCTGTGGCACGCCTGCGCCAGGATCCATTTGCGAGAGCGATGCGGGTCGACAAGGTCACGATCGCCGCGTTGACTGCAACGCTCGAGCTGTATCGCAATCCAGACGAGGCTGTTCGCGAGATACCGGCGCTCTCGATGATCGCGGCAACAGCAGAAAGCATTCGCGAGCGCTGCGACCTGATTGCGGGAAGGCTTGCCGGCAAAGGAATCGATGCTCAGGTGCGTGAGAGCATCGCCAGCGTGGGCGCAGGCGCATTTCCAACAGATCGGATCGAGTCGTTCTCAGTCATCATCGAAGGGCGCGACGCAATGGCGACGCAATCGAAACTCAGAGCCGCCGAGATTCCGGTGATCGGGCGGATCCATGACGGAGAATTCGGACTCGACCTGCGGAGTGTGCCTCAACGGTTCGACGAGATCATGCTCGAATCGGTGTCGCGAGCGCTGAGTTGAACCAGCTCCCAACCGCCGTCTTCCTCGATCGCGATGGGACAGTAATCGAGGATGCGCATTATCTGTCGAAGCCCGAGCAGGTGAAACTGATCGAAGGAGCCGCTGACGCAATCGCCCGCATCAATGCGGTGCTGGTTCCAGCGATAATCGTCACCAACCAATCGGGAATTGCGCGCGGAGTCTTCTCAGTTGAGGATCACAACCGGGTAACCGCGCACTTGAACAAAATGCTCGGCGAAAAAGGCGCGCGAATCGACGCGAATTACTACTGCCCGCACGGCCCCGAGGACGGCTGTGACTGCCGGAAGCCGGGAACGCTCCTGTTTCGAAACGCACAGAAGGATTATCCGGAGATAGATCTTTCGCGGTCGCTCTACATCGGCGATCGCTTCCGCGATATCGAGCCGGCAATCGCGCTGGGAGGCCAGGGAGTGCTGGTTCCCTCCCCCGAAACCCCTCAGTCGGAGATAGAAGCCGCATCGGCACGCGCCCGAGTGGCGCCGTCGCTTGGCACGGCGCTCGACTGGTTTCTCTGCACGAACTAAGGGTTACACATGACCGTGCGCATCGCTGTGCTTGCTTCCGGCAGAGGGACTAATCTCCAGGCGTTGATCGACCACTTTTCGCACCTCGGCGCTCATTCTCCGGCGACCATCGAGCTGGTCGCTTCAAACAAGGAAAACGCTCCCGCACTCGACCGTGCACGAAACGCGTCGATTGCCGCCGAGTCGTTCACGGCCAATGACGAGGGGAGTGAGCTGCTCGAGCTGCTCGCGCGTTACCGCATCGAGCTCGTCGTCCTTGCCGGATACATGAAACGCATTCCTCCGTCGGTTGTGAGTGAGTTCCATGGGCGAATTGTCAACGTTCATCCGGGGCTGCTGCCCGAATTCGGAGGCGCGGGCATGTACGGTGCGAGGGTTCACCAGGCCGTGCTGGCATCCGGTGCGCTGATGACCGGCGTGACCGTTCATCTCGTGGACGACGAGTTCGATCATGGGCCTGTTGTGGTGCAATGGAGAGTGAAGGTCAAGGACGATGACACAGCCGAAACGCTTGCAGCCCGCGTTCTCGAAGTCGAGCACGCCATTTATCCGAAAGCAGTCGAAATGATCGCCTCGCTCAACCAACGAAAACTTTCTGCAGATTTCTGAATGCCGCTTGCACTTCTTTCAGTTTCCGACAAGACAGGCCTCGTAGAATTCGCTCAGGGTCTCAGTGGCCTGGGCTGGGAAATCATCTCCACCGGCGGGACGGCGAAAGCACTGCGCACTGCAGGCCTCAACGTGAAGGATGTCAGCGACCTCACGGGTTTTCCCGAGATGCTCGACGGGCGAGTCAAGACGCTTCATCCAGTGATTCACGGCGGTTTGCTCGCCAAACGAAATGAGCCCGGGCACATGCGGGTTGCGGCGGAGCACAACATTTCGCCGATCGATCTCGTCGCAGTGAACCTCTACCCATTCGAGGCAACGGCTGCGCGAGCAGGAGTTACCAAAGACGAAGTAATCGAGAACATCGATATCGGCGGCCCGTCGATGCTCCGCTCCGCCGCAAAAAACTTCGAGTCGGTGACAGTGATCGTTGATCCTGCGGACTATGCGCGGGTTCTGGCAACACTCGAAGCAAACGATGACGATCTCGACCTGAGAAGACTGCTCGCCGAAAAAGTCTTCGCGCATACCGCAGCGTATGACAGCGCGATCGCAACCTGGTTTGCATGCGAGAGGTCGGAGGAATTTCCGGATCGCAATGTCGTGTCGCTGGACCGGAAGCAGTCTCTCAGATACGGAGAGAATCCAGGACAGCGCGCGGCGTTCTATGTCGAGCATGGAAGCAATGGACTCGCCGGGCTCGTACAGAAAGGCGGCAAGGAACTTTCATTCAACAATTTCCTCGATCTCGAGGGAGCGCTCCTCGCAACAGATCCGTTCATGGACGAGATCTGCTGCGCGATCGTAAAACACACTACGCCGTGCGGTCTCGCCACCGGAGCAACTCCGCTGGAAGCGTACAAGAAAGCGCTCGCGTGCGATCCGCTCTCGGCTTTCGGATCCGTGATCTCATTCACGGTTCCCGTCGATGCCGAGACTGCAGAGGCAGTATCGAGTCTCTTTGTAGAGTGCATCGTCGCTCCGTCATTCAGCGACGACGCGCTCGAGATCCTTGGCCGCAAGAAAAATCTTCGCGTGCTGGAAGGAAGAGCGAAGTGGCGCGATCAGGCACTCGACTACAAGCGGGTGCGTGGCGGATTTCTGCTTCAGGAACGCGCGCGGCCGCTGACGTCCATCACCGACTGGACAGTCGTTACGAAGCGTCAGCCGACAGATGAGGAGCGCGCGAACCTCACGTTTGCGTGGCGCGCCGTCGGC
>DASROK010000493.1:0-7551 GCA_035646915.1 Gemmatimonadaceae bacterium | reverse complement strand
GCGTGATGTGGGTTGCAAGTCCCGATGATTCGCTGCTTCTCGGCTTCAGCGCGCCTGGCGAAAGCGGCTCGGGTCCGATCACTCCGTCGATCATAATTCGGCCTGTTGCCGGATCCATTGCAACTCCCGCAGGGATGGCGTTCGACAGCGATGGTTCGCTGTGGGTAGCAAACTTCGCAAACGGAACCATCGTGAGATTCGACAAATCACAGCTGACCAGCAGTGGTGCGCCTGTTCCGTCGCGGACGATAACTGGAATTGCAAATCCAACCGGACTTGCATTCGATGCATCGGGCGCGTTGTGGGTGTCTGACCTGAATCTCAATACGGTATCGAGTTATCTGCGGAGTCAGCTTCTCACGTCTGGTAACAAGGAACCAGCAATCGTTTTGGGCGCGAACGGGAATTTGTTCGTCAATCCCGCGGGAATCGCTTTCGACTCGTTCAACAACATGTGGGTGGCGAACGTCAGCGGTGAATCCGTCACTGCATTCAGGCCGCCGCAGCGCGCAGCAAGTGGATCGCCAGTTCCGATGACGACGATTCACCCGGCCGAAACACCGCTCGGCGCGCCAGCCGGGCTTGCCTTTGACGGAGAGGGAAATCTGTGGGTGATAGGCGTTCAGGGAATGTTGTCGAAGTTCAGCATAGCATCGATCGCCGGCAGCGGCCCTGCGGAGCCACTGCTCCAGGTGACGGTCACGAACAACACTCTGTTGTGGAGCATAGCGTTTTTCCCGAAGCCTGTCGGGTTTCCGCTCAACTGAGACAAGCCATGACAAGAAAATTTCACATCGTCGCAATCTCGGGGAGTCTCCGTTCCCGTTCGACGAACACTGAGCTGCTTCACGCTGTCGCATCGGTAGCCGACGAGATCGCGAACGTCGTGATCTACGAAGATGTCGGCAGGCTTCCGCATTTCAATCCGGACATCGATGTGGACGGGTCACACCTGCCGGATGAAGTGAGTGAGCTCAGGGCTTTGGTCGCAGCATCTGATGCGATTCTGATTGCGAGTCCTGAATATGCTCATGGTGTCCCGGGCTCCCTGAAGAACGCGCTCGACTGGCTGGTGAGCGGACCGGAGATCGTTGGAAAGCCTGCCGGACTATTGAATGCGTCGAAGCGATCAGTGCATGCACACCAGGCGCTCGCGGAAACATTGAGAACGATGTCCGCGAACCTGGTCGATGATGCCGTTGCTACGATTCCGCTCGACGGACTACGATTGGATGCCGCCGCCATTGCCGCGGACCATGCGTTCAGGACTGCAATTCATCACGTCGTGATTGCGCTCATGATTGCCGTTCGGATGCTGCACCAATTCCGAACAGTGCGGCAACCCGCAGATGGTACGGTATTGTATCGGCGCGCAGGGTAAGAAGGACCTCGGCGCCGGGGGCCAGGAAGCCCGGGGAGTAGTCCAGTAAGTAGTAAGCAGTAAGCAGTAAGCAGTAAGCAGTAAGCAGTAATCAGTAATCAGTAATCAGTAATCAGCAGAAATCCGGGTTGACTGTTACTCTCCTAGCTGGTCAGCGGCGAGGACTTTCTTGCGGAGAGTGTAAAGCATTTTGCGGATTGCTACGGCTTCCTCGGAATATTGCGTCCACTCTGAGTCTCTCATGATTCCATAATCTCGAGCGAGCTGCAGCTGATAGTGTGTCTCGGTCGCTGATTTGACACTGATATCAAGAAACCGCGCGAACTCCTTGCGTGTGGCTGCGCCGCAGCCTTCGACAATGTTGAACGCGATCGACTCTGCCGCGGTTGTCATCTGCGATTTAAGCTGCGCATAGCCACTTCGCGGAAACCTGCGCGTGGTATTTCGCACATTGAGTACAAGCTCATGTGCCCTTCGCCAGACTAGGAGATTTCGATAATCCTGCATTCCACAATCTGCTGTGCTGCTAATACCGCTCAGTGACTCATTCCGTTCTATCGCCATCGAATCCTCGCAGCGGTAAGTATTGATTACTGATTACTCATGACTCATTACTGCTTACTAATTACTGGAATACCCTCCGGGCCCGGTGAAACTGATGAACTGGACAAAGCGTAGGGGATTTAGATCCATAAGCCTCACCCGAAAGGAGAACCCCATGCTCCTCGTCCGCCGCATTTTTGCGTTCATCGTATTGAGCGTATTCATCTCCCGTCCCGTGCGCGCACAGCAGCTCCCGCAAGCCCAGATCACCCAGAAACTCGACAGCGTGATGAACGCGCTGATGGCGATGGATCTTTCTCCAGGTGCGGGGATTGTCGTTGTGCGCGACACGCAGATCGTGTACATGAAGGGGTTCGGGTATGCGGATGTGGCGGCGAAGAGAGCGTTCACTCCTGAGACCGAGTTCTACATCGCGTCGACAACGAAATCGTTTACCGGGCTCGCTGCCTCGATCCTGGACAAGAAGGGAACGTTCAAGCTCGATCGCACACTGCATTCATATCTGCCGAGCTTGAGGTTGAAGGCGCCGCTCGACGCTGATTCGATAACGATCAGGGCGCTGCTCACGCACACGCACGGAATCTCGAACAATGGTCCGGTGACAATTCGGCTTGCGTACAGCGGTGAGTACAAGGATGATGCGGAGCTCGCAAAGTTTCTCGAGACGCATCCGGCTGCGGAGACAGGTCACGCATTCAGCTACGGTAACATCGGATATAACGTTGCCGCGTTAGCGATGGATGCAGCTACAAGGAAGAGCTGGAAGAACGTACTTCAATCAGAGCTCTTCACGCCGCTCAAGATGACGCACACGAGCGCGTATGTGTCGAAGTTCCCGCAAAGCAGCCTTGCGATGCCGTATCAGATGACGCTCGCTGGATGGACTGCGCGTCCTTATGGAAAGACTGATGCGAACATGCAGAGCGCAGGCGGATTGATCACGACGCTGCGCGACATGGGAACCTGGCTCGAGGCGCACATCAATAACGGAAAGATCGATGGCAGGCAGGTTCTGCCGGCGTCGGCGTTTGTGGAAGCGCACAGCAACATGGCGCCATTCACGAAGAAGACGCAAACTGGAGAGCAGATCGGTTACGGATTCGGGTGGAACATTCTCACGATGGGGAATGACACCGTGCTGATGCATGGCGGCGGATTTCCCGGATTTGCGACGAGCATGTCGTTCTCGCCCGCGCGCCGGATTGGAGTTGCGATCTTCGCGAACAATGGTGAACTGGGTGGAGCGTTAACCGATATCGGAACGGGTCTGGTGTACCAGGCGCTTACTGATGGCGGAATCAAGACGCCATTTACGATGGAGCAGCTTCCCTCAATGTTGGAACAGGCGCGGAATGGAATGAAGGCAGATCTTCAGCGTCGCGCATCGCGATCGCAGGAGCTGCAGTTTCCTCTCTCCGCTTACACCGGGACTTTCGAGAATCCAATGATGGGCAAGCTCACGCTCAGCGAAGTGAACGGGAAGCTCGAGGCGCACCTCGGCGCAGCATGGAGCGCGATCGAGGTGTTCGACAACACGAAAAATCTTTTGAGGATCGCGCTGTTCGGAAACGGAGAAGTCGTGACCGTGACAATGACGGATGGAAAAGCGACAGCGCTGACGTTTGGAGGAAACGAGTACAAGCGGGTGAACTAGCGGGACGCGTCCTTCAGTCTCGCCTGAACTTCGGCGATCCAGTTGTAGACTACGATTGCTTCGTTATCCGACGTGGACTCGAGGAACAGGAATGAAGATCCGTCGGGCGCAACGTCGTAGTTGGCGTGAGGCAGGGTTCGCTTGAGGAAGCGATCGGGGAACAGCGTCTCACGGCCTGTAACCTCAAATTCGGGCGCAGTGCGATAACTAACCGCGATGATATTCTGGTCATCGCGATAGTAGAGCTTCGCTCCCCGGGGTGACCAGAGGGGCTCTTCGCCACCGTGACTCGACACCTGAACTCGTGGCCCCGGTCCTGGATAAGGCTGCACGAAAACTTCATTTACGCTCGACGCATTCGTCACGTAGACCAGCCACTTTCCGTCTGGCGATACCCGCGCCTGATCTTCGATGAACTGGCTTGACGCGAGCGCAGTTTTCACTCGATCACCCGAAAGAGATTGCGCCAGGACATCGGCACCTGCTGTGTCGACCTGATATATCAATGACTTGCCGTCTGGTGTTATTACCCCTTCGTAGTAATCTTCTCTGTCGTTCGTGAGAAGAGGAGATTCCTCATCACTCAAGTCTGCTGGGCGCCACCAGATTGATGAGCGCGCAGTACGCCCGGTTCGAAAAAGAATGCGTTTTCCGTCCGGCGTCCATTCCGGCCGATCATTGATGGTAGTGCCTGATGTCAAACGCGAAACAGTCTGGCCCGCAATGTCCATCACCCATATATCGCGTTGACCCGCAGTCGCGATTGCAACTGCGACCTTTCGCCCGTCGGGAGAATAGCGCGGATATGCGTATGAACGTTCGTCACTGGTGACAGGAGACAGCTGACCGCGCATGTCGACTTTGACCAGTCGATTCGTGCCGCTCGATGTCAGGTAGACGAGAGAACCGCTTGCGGATATACCCGCCTGAACAGCTCCAGAGGTTTGGTTCACGTCGACATCGCTCACAAGTGGGACTGCATTGCCTTCCACATTCTTCGTGCGCGAGCTGAACCTTGCGGCCATGATGACGCCGGCAAGCGTTGCAAACGTCACCACATCATCTACAACGCCGAGCGGTTGAATTGCAGGCATGTCGAGGAGCTTGCATTCACCGGTGCGAAGAGATCCGACAGCGAGCCTGCTGTTCGAGAGCGACGAGGTAGTCGCTCCAGCAAACAGGACTGTCTCTCCATCAGGAAGAACAACCGGCCCCGCTTGAAGGATGAGGGGATCGCCCGACTTTCCGCACAACTTCTTCTTATCGCCTCCGTTCTCGGATATTACAAACAACCGGCTGTTCTCGATCGACGTCACGACCCGGCCATCGGGCGCGAATGCTGATCCTCCGTAAATGCCGGTGAACGGCGTGATCTGAACGATGTCGTGTGTTTCGACTGACACCTTGGCGAGCCCATTGGGATTGGCAAACCCGAGCCAGCGGCCATCAGGTGAGAACCATGCGTTGAGGGCTAGTTCAGTACCTGGCAGAGGTATGATCCTGGTGTTGTCGATCGATCGAAGGAACAAAGTGCCCTGGTTTGTTCCGAATCGTGCCCTGCCTGCAATCCACTTTCCGTCTGGAGAAATCGCGTATGAGGTTTGCGTAGTCGCTCCGAATTGTCCCCCGCGAGGCAGGGTGATAACAAAGCGCGCGGTTGGGACTGCGGGCGGTGCTTTGCGTGTTGCGATCGAAGCGATCGCGACCGCGGATGCGATGATCGCAACCACAGCAAGCGCCATCGTTACAGGATTCCTGAGCGAGCTCCGCACCGGCGCCGCAGAAGATTTGCGCGGAACCGCTACAGTATCGCGAGATCCCGTTTCGCTGCGCGTGATCTTTCCCTCGAGGGCTCTCTCGAACTCGTCAATCGAATTCCATCTGTCTGCAGGAATTCTCTCCAGCGCAACGTCGAGCGCACTCGCGACAGTGTCGGGAACACTCGGCCTGAGTGAGCGAACGCTGCGTGGACGCTCAGTCAGCATTCTCGCAATGACTGCCTGCATTGTGTTGCCGGTGTGCGGCGGCTCGCTGGCCAGCATCTCATATGTCACCGCGGCGAGTGAATACTGATCGCTTCGCGCATCGATCTCGCGCTCACCGGTTGCCTGCTCGGGACTCATGTATTGAGGTGTGCCGAGTGAGAGGCCTGTTTGCGTGAGGCGTCCGCCGCCGGCGCTGGTGACGGCGAGCGCGATCCCAAAATCCGCTACGAGCGCATGTCCGTCATGAAGAAGAATGTTCTCGGGCTTGATGTCGCGGTGAATCACGCCGTGACGATGTGCGTAGCTGAGTGCGCTTCCAACTTCGTGTGCAATGCGAAGTGCATCTTCGATTGGAAGCTGCCGCTCGCGATCGAGCCGCGAGCGCAGCGATTCGCCTTCGACGAATGGCATTACATAGAAGAGCTGTCCGTCGGCCTGGCCTGAATCGAACAGCGGCAGAATGTGCGGATGCTGAAGCGCCGCAGTGACATGAATCTCCGAAAGAAAACGCTCGGCGCCAAGTACAGCGGCGAGCTCAGGCAGGAGAACTTTTACGGCGACTTTTCTTCCATGGCGCAGATCTTCGGCGAGATACACTGTCGCCATCCCGCCTTTGCCGAGCTCACGCTCTATGCGGTATCGATCAGCGAGTGCGGATGTGAGGCGTTCGGGCGATCCTGTCATGGCGAGATACTATATAGTATATGCCAGATGTTTGCTGGCGAATCTCTGATTCCTCTTCTTCTTCATCTGCGCCGGCGAGAATCTCCATCCACGTTATGAGACTGATGTAGATCAGGACGAGTTGACCTTCAACCTTTGCGCAAGATGACGGCTGTTATAGTACATGTCATCCGTTTCCGACTACGACGATCCTGGCACTTCACGGACTCGAGCGAGTCAGCCGCGCGGGAGGGTGAGGGTAAACGTGCTCCCGCTGCCGACCGTGCTCTCGACAGTCAGGTCGCCGTGCATTGCGCGGGCTAACTCGCGGCTTATTGCGAGCCCGAGTCCAAAGCCGCGTGGCTGGTCACGCACGCTGGATTCGCCGTGAACTATTGACTCCGCCTGGACGAACGGCTCAAAGATGGTGGACACGTGCGTCGAGGGAATTCCGACACCGGTATCCGCAACGGAAATGTCTATGACGTGCTCCGCGCCGACTGCACTGACAGTGATCCGTCCGTTCGGTGGAGTGAACTTGATCGCATTTCCGACAAGGTTTATGAGAATCTGTGCAGCACGTAAGCGATCAGCGCGCACCTGGAGCGCTGTCGCACAGCGAATGCATGTGTAATTGATTCCGGCATGAAGCTTCGGGCCGACACTTGTCTCGATGTCAGCGAGCAGTGAATCGACATCGAGCGATTCGATATCGAGTCGTGCGCTCCCTGATGTGGTGCGCGCGAAGTCGAGAAGTCCATCCATCATTGCGAGAAGCCGGTACTGATTGGACAGCATCCGCTGGACGTTTTCCTGATGGACGGGTGGAAGCGGCTCGGGGATGCCATCCCGCATCATCGACGCGTAGCCGACGTTTGCGCTGAGTGGAGTACGGAGCTCGTGTGATACCTTGGCCAGAAGCGCATCGCGTGCGTGGAGCGCTGTCTCCGCCATCTGCCGCGCGGCCCACGCCTCCTCGAGAAGGCGGTCACGCTCCTGCTCCGCGTGCCGTCGCTTGGTGAGGTCGAGTGCAAACGCGATCCATTTAAGCGGATCCCGCTCGAGCAGCGCTCCGCCGACGAGAATCGGCACGCGTGATCCATCCGAGCGGATGAACTCCTTCTCGAACGGCGTGCAAGCGCCGCGCTCGAGGATCTCCTGGAGTCCTTTGCGATCTTTCACGAGATCTTCTTCGGACGTCGCTGCCTGCCAGTCAAAGCCATCGGCGTTGAACTCTTCACGTGACAATCCGGCGATCCGCAGCATCTCGTCGTTGGCTTCGAGAATTCCGCTCTCCGCTGCGA
>DASROK010000492.1:0-8908 GCA_035646915.1 Gemmatimonadaceae bacterium | reverse complement strand
TCGAGCGCATTCTCGAACTCCTCGATTGAATTCCACCTGTCCGCGGGAATCCTCTCGAGAGCAACATCCAGCGCGTTTGCGACATGATCCGGCACACTCGGCCGCAGCGACCGGACATTTCGCGGACGCTCGGTGAGCATTCGCGCGATGACCGCCTGCATCGTATTGCCGGTGTGCGGTGGCTCGCTTGCGAGCATCTCATACGTGACCGCTGCAAGCGAGTAGAGATCGCTGCGTGCATCGATCTCGCGCTCACCAGTCGCCTGCTCGGGACTCATGTACTGCGGAGTGCCAAGCGACAATCCCGTCTGCGTGAGCCGCCCGCCTCCAGCACTCGTTACAGCGAGAGCAATTCCGAAATCAGCGACGAGCGCATGTCCATCATGAAGGAGAATGTTCTCGGGCTTTATGTCGCGATGTATCACACCATGGCGGTGCGCATATCCAAGAGCGCTTCCCACTTCGCGCGAAATACGAAGAGCATCATCTATCGGCAGCTGCCGCTCGCGATCGAGCCGCGACCTGAGCGACTCACCCTCGACATACGGCATCACGTAGAACAACTGCCCCTCGGCTTGGCCGGAATCGAACAGCGGCAGTATGTGCGGATGCTGAAGCGCCGCAGTGACGTGAATCTCCGACAGGAACCGCTCGGCGCCGAGTACTGCTGCGAGCTCGGGCAAGAGCACTTTCACCGCGACCTTCCGTCCGTGCCGTAGATCCTCGGCGAGGTATACCGTCGCCATTCCGCCCTTGCCTAGCTCACGCTCGATTCGGTATCGGTCTCCGAGTGCACTGACGAGACGGTCGGGCGAGCCTGTCATTCGAGATCCGCGTTGAGGGGTTCAGACAGCACCCATATTAGCAACCGATGACTGCCTCCGCTGGCTTATCGGCGCGCTCATCGGCGCTAAATGTTGACAAATGGGCCTTGCATTGCCCATATTGGGTAAATGGGTATTCCCACAAGCCGGAGTCGAGGATTATGAGTACGGTAGTGGCCGAGTTCGACGTCAAGAAAGACGACAGAAACAGGGTTACGCTCAAGAGTGTCCCGTTCGACTACTACCACGCGAAAGTATTCGATGATGGTCACATCGAGTTCTATCCACAGGTTCTCGCCAATGCTTCGCTCTCCGTGAAAACTCTGGCGATGATGGACTCCGCGATGGCAAACGTCGCAAGGGGCAGGACAGGATCCCCGCTCGACCCGCACGATCTGCTGGGTGAAGCCGACGAAGACGAGTAAGAAATCTGCGGCGCCAAGATTCACTGTGGTCCCCGGCGTACCGGAGATGCAGGCAGAATGGAATCGCCTTGTTAACGGACTGAAAAAGGGGGAGCTGAATGCCGCCGAGCGGAGATTGGCAAAGAAGCTCGCGCGAGCTGTTCTGCATCTTCAGGACAACCCATTTCATCCGGGATTGCAGAGCCACGAGATCGACGCACTCTCGGCGCGGTATGGACAGAAGGTTTTCGAATCCTATCTCGAGAACAACACGCCTTCGGCCGGACGAATCTTCTGGGTGTACGGACCTCGGCGGAATTTCATCACGCTGATCGGGCTCGAGCCACACCCGCAGGATTCAAAGCGAGGCTATGCTCGCGTGCTTCTGTCAGCGCTTCCGGAAATCAACCCAGGGTCATCGCCCGTTCGAGAATCGAAACCAGGTCGGGCGTAGCGGCTATCACGGGATTCACGGGATCACGAGACAGACGCTGCATACGTTCGACGGCCGTCTTGATCGTGTAGTCGCGTGGGTCGAGCGACATCGTGACTTCATTCCACTCGAGCGGCATCGACACGGAGGCTCCGGGCAGCGGACGGACACTGAATGGTGAAACGATCAGCTGTCCGTGACGATTCTGGAGATAGTCCAGGTATACCTTGTCGCCGCGCTTCGTAACGTGACGCGTTATGGTGGCGATGTTTCCGACGTCGCGGATGATAAGGCGCGCGATGGATTCGCCGAGCAGCCGGCATTGCTCGTATGTGAACTGTCGTCCGAGTGGGAGGAGGATGTGCAGGCCTGACTTGCCTGTTGTTTTAACGTACGCCGGCATTCCGATGGCGTCGCAGATTTTCTTCAGGGAAAGCGCGCAGGTGATGACGTCCTTGAACGGCGCTTCCTTTGGATCTAGATCGATCACGCACCAATCAGGAAGCTCGAGTGACCCGACTCGACTGTTCCAGATGTGAAGTGGAATCGAGCCCATGTTGATGACGTACTCGATCGATTCGACATCGTCACAGACGAAATAGCGAATGTCGCGCTGAGTATCTTCGCTCCAGATCGCTTCGGTGCGAATCCATGAGGGAGCGAAATCGGGTGCATCTTTCTGATAGAACGACTTTCCATCGATTCCATCGGGGAATCGAGTCAGCACGACCGGGCGATTTTTCAGATAGGGAAGAAGCCAGGGAGAGATCGCGCGATAGTACTCGATGAGATCTCCCTTAGTGTATCCGTTCCCGGGCCAGAAAACTTTCCTGAGATTGGAGAACGCAACCTTCTTCTCGGGAACGAGAGACACAGTTGGGGCAGGTGCAGCAGAGACAACCGCCGGTTCATGCCAGCCTTGCCGCTCGCAGTCATGCGGACGTTTGTCCGAGCGGAGCCGCATGAAGGATGAATGCCTCAACAATCCATCGGGCGTCCATTCGCGAAAGCAAACCTCGCACACGTAGACCGGATCGACCCAGGTGGTTGTCTCGATCTCGGGAATTTGCTCTCTCGGTTTACCACCTTTCTCCAGGATCGGCCCGGAACATGGCGGATCCTTTCGACCGATTCCCGAGAGCATCTCGCCAATCTCTTCAAGCAGCGACGAATTGAATCCAGTTCCGACACGGCCGGCATACACGAGCTCACCATTTACATAATCAGCGAGCTGGAGCGCACCGAAATGTGCGCGACTCTTCTGCGGAGCTGTGAATCCGACAATTACAAAGTCGTCTGTCTTCTCGGCTTTGATCTTGAGCCACTTATCCGACCGGCCTTTCCGATAAGTGGAATCCGCTTTCTTTGCGATGATTCCTTCCAGTCCCATCGACGTGACGCTTTCCATGAAAGCTTCACCTTCGCGTTCGATGTGATCGAGTGAGCGCAATGGTCCTAATTTGGGAACGACATCGGCGAGAAATCTCTTTCGCTCAACCAGCGGGAGATCGCGCAGATCGAGATCCTTGAACGCCAGCAGATCGAAAACATAGAACATCGCCGGCAGCGCAACGGCAGCCTGCTGAATCTCGAGAGGAGAAGTCAATCTTCCACGCCGCTGCAACTTTGCGAAGCTCGGTAAACCTTTCTCATCATTCACAACCACTTCGCCATCGAGGATGCATTCATCGACAGGCAAGGCTTTCACAGCGCGTGCGATTTCGGGAAACACAGCGGTGTAATCGTTCCCGTTGCGAGTAAGCAGCAATGCTTCACCACCGGTCTTCGCTGCAATCAATCGATAGCCATCGAGCTTGAGCTCGAAGATCCAGCCATCCTTGGTGAATGCTTCGTCCGCTGTCTCGGCATGCATCGCCTCGACTTTGCGAGGGTCGACTCGCTTTCGCACTGCACCCGCTGCTTCGATCGAGGCCTCGATGGAGCCAGTAGGAACGACACCAGCTTTGACCTGTTCTACCGTCAATCCAGATAGAACAGACTCCTCTGGAAACAGATCGCCCGGCGACTTCATGAACGAGTCGCGCTCCTTGATCAAGAGCCACTCCTTCTCGGTCTTCTTGATCTTCACGAGCGTCCACTTGCCGTGAAGCTTGTAACCCTTGAGCTCGAACAGGAGCTTTCCTTTCTCGAGTCCCTCTCTCCAATCCTCGAGCGGAACCCACTCGCCGCGATCCCACACAATCACTCCACCCGCACCATAGTTGCCGGCGGGAATGATTCCCTCGAAATCACCGTACTCGATTGGATGATCCTCGACCTTTACCGCGAGGCGCTTGTCGTTCTGATCGTATGAAGGTCCCTTGGGCACAGCCCACGATCTCAGCACTCCATCCATCTCGAGCCTGAGATCGAAATGCAGTCGCGTCGCCGCATGCTTGTGCACGACAAACAGATTGCCCGCACTCGATACAGTGCCGCCGAATGGCTCGGGCGTGCGATCCGGAGAACGCTTGGCGCGGTAGGTACTGAGCGAGTCATCTGCCATGAGCGCTATACTATAGTATGGGACACGGCCGGCCGGGCCCTGGATTAGCGCTTTTTAAACGTGCGTTGAAGCGATTCCTTTCGCTTCTCACGATTATTGTCCTTTCCTGCAGGGCAGCGCCGATAGACACGGGAGAACGAGTAAGAACGATGACCGACTCGCGTGACGGCCAGCTCTACCCGACGATGGGAATATCCGGGATCAATTTTCTCGCGTACAACGTCGGCTTCAAGACTCCGGACTCCTGGTGCTATAACAACAACGATTCAACGTGCGCCAAGTATGGGAGACTGTACTCGTGGGAAGCGGCAAAGAAGAACGCGTGTCCCGCCGGATGGCATCTGCCAAGTGAAGACGAATGGCTCAAGCTTGTTGCCGGATACTTCGATGTCCCGACGAAACAGACCGTTGGCGACCCAAGGCAAGACTATACCGCCCTCATTATCGGATCATTCGGCGCGAAACTTGGCGGATCACGGTCGCCGGAAGGGAAATTCATCGATCAAGCACCGCTCGATGGAAATGGCGACGGAATGTACTGGACGAGTACATCATGCGGAGCAGACAGCGCAGTGCTGATTGTCTTCAACTCTCACTCCAAGAGAGTGCTCCGTGACTGCGATACCGCGAAAGGCTGGGCCAATTCAGTCCGCTGCGCACGCGCCGTGAAGTAATCAGTCTCGCAGAAGCATCAGTTTATCCCTACGTTTGGGGCCACTGATGTCACTCATCGACGACCTCCGCCAGGCATTAGGCTCCTCCTACCTCATCGAGCGCGAGCTCGGTGGCGGAGGAATGAGTCGCGTCTTCGTGGGCGAAGAAGTCGCACTTGGGCGCAAAGTCGCGGTGAAACTGCTGATGCCCGAGCTCGCCGCAGGAGTAAGCGCCGAACGATTCCAGAGAGAGATCAAGCTCGCGGCGCAGCTGCAGCATCCGAATATCGTTCCTGTTCTCACGACGGGAGTCGCGGCAGGTCTTCCGTATTACACGATGCCGTTTGTCGATGGACTCTCCCTTCGCCAGCGACTCGAGCGAAATCCCGGCGTTCCAATCGCCGAAGCCATTCCAATTCTCAAGGACGTCGCACGCGCACTCGCATATGCGCACGATCACGGTGTAGTACATCGCGACATCAAACCGGAGAACGTTCTTCTCGCGGACGAAGCCGCGGTAGTCACTGACTTCGGAATTGCAAAAGCCATTCATGCCGCGCGCACCGACGCGCCCGGAGGAACACTCACGCAGGCAGGCGCATCACTTGGCACCCCGGCATACATGGCGCCGGAGCAGATATCCGCAGATCCATCAGTCGATCATCGCGCAGATATCTATTCGTTTGGATGCGTTGCCTACGAAGTGCTCACAGGTGCTGCACCATTCTCGCATCGACAGCCAAGCCAGCTCTACGCGGCGCACATCAGTGAGAAACCTTCGACACTGAAAGATCGACGGCCTGATTGTCCCGATGAAATTGCAGCACTCGTGATGCAGTGTCTCGAGAAAGATCCTGCGAATCGACCCGAAACCGCGCGACAGCTCCTTAGACGGCTGGAAACAACTACAACAACAACAGCCCAAAGCCCCAAGCAGCAGGCAGGAAGTCGTAAGACAAACGGGAAACAACTTGTCCTCGCGGCGATTGCGGGAATTGCCGTCTTTTCAGCCGTTGCAGCATATGCAACCCGGCGTACCGGAGACGCGAGCATTCATTCGCTCGCGGTTCTCCCATTCAGTAATATCGGTGGCGATACCGCGAATACTTATTTCGCCGAGGGAATGTCCGACGAGCTCACTACCGAGCTTGCGCGCGTTCCGGGATTGACGCTCGCATCACGAAGCTCTGTCGCAAAGTACAAGGGGGTCGATGCAAAGCAGGTTGGACAAGCGCTCGATGTCCGCGGAGTAATCGATGGAACTGTTCGCCGAGCGGGCGATCGACTGCGACTGACAGCGCAGCTGATCGATGCGTCAAGCGGCAACATCATCTGGACCGATACATACGAGCAGCAGGTTCAGGATGTATTCGCTGTTCAGGATTCGATTACGAAGTCGATTGTCTCTGCACTCAAGCTGAAGCTGAGCGGCTCATCGGTGCTTGAGAACGTGTCGACAGCCTCGCAGGGAACAAAGGACGTCGCTGCGTACGATCTCTATCTGCAGGGAAGGTATCTGTTCGCAAAACGCGGAATATCCCTGGGACGCGCATTGGAGCTTTTCGAACAGGCAACGAAGAAGGATCCTGGATTCGCCCGGGCGTATGCAGGCTATTCAATGGCAGGCTCGCTGCTCCCCGCGTATGCACTCACGCCGGCGGATTCGATCATTCCGCTGGCAATCAAAGCCGGCCGCCGCGCCATCGAGCTCGATCCAAAGCTTGCGGACGGATACCTGTCACTCGCAAACGCTCTTCTCTATGAGTTCAAGTGGAGCGAGGCGGAGAACAATTTCAGGAAAGCAATCGAGCTCGAGCCGGGAAATGCAACGGCGCATCAGTGGTATGGTGACATGATGTACGTCATGGGACGGCCTGTCGACGCGCTTCCGGAAATACGCCGCGCTGTACAGCTCGACCCGTCGTCACCCGTGATCAATCACGACCTCGGCTTCGCAGCATTGATTGCCGGGAGATATGATGAAGCCGATCGCCAGCTCAGGAAGGGAATCGAGCTCGACAGCTCGTTCCCGTTCAGCGCGCAGATCATGATGGAGCTGATGCTGGCGCGGAAACAATACGACTCGGTTCAGGTGTGGGCACCAGCAGCAGCTCATCCCGCCGGATGGTTTCCACAGATGGAGGCTTACCACCTTGCCGGAGACACCGCAAAAGAACGGATTGTGCGCGACAGCGTTGCCGCCTGGCTCAGGAAACCGGGAGTGGATCCAAGCGGCACAGTCCACGCCTTTCTATATGGGCGAAGTGGAAACGCAGACTCGGCTTTCTACTGGCTGAACTACGCCCTGGACCGGAAGTCGGCATTCTTTTTCACTTCCGGCGGTCTTCCATGCTGGCCGGGCTTTCGCTCTCTCACTAACGATCCGCGGTGGATGCAGCTGCTGCAGCGAGCAAAGCTCAGCAAATGCCAGGCGATGAATTAGGAAAGGCTAATGAGCTTTGCGGAACCGGAGGAGATCCGTCTCCCTCAGGATCCGCTCGAATCGGGGGTCATTCCTTATCGGTGCAAACGTTGGATCGTCGAGAGGTGACGCGGCGGTTAGCAACTCTATGTTCCGACTTCGCGCAGCCGCCTCGAGCAGATCGAGCGCCTTGTCTTTCTCGCCGAGTGCGATGTACGGGATCGCAAAGGCGACGGGATTTGCGTTCTCCGTTGCGCCGCTCCGCTTCATCTGATCGACAATCATGCGAGCCTTCGCGGGATCGCCCGTCCTGGCGTATATGTACGCAAGCTGCCCTTTTCGCAGGACAAGCTCGGCATCATGCTGCGCTGCTATTTCCATTTCACTTCTCGCCTCAGCCGCGTTGCCGGAAAAAAGATGAGCGAGCGACGAAATCGAATGCAGAACGCCAAGGTTTGGCGCAAGCTCGAGACCACGCTTTGTCTCTGTCAACGCTTCATCATAACGGCCGCCAACAATTAGCGCATAACCGTGCGCGGCGAAGAGAATCGGAGCAAGCGGGTCGAGCTCCCTCGCTCGCCCAGTCTCGGCGATACTCGAATCCAATCGGCTGGTATTATACAACAGCTCGCCGTACCACTGGTGCGCAGTCGGATACTTGGGGTCGACCGCGATCGCCTTGAGATAGGATTTCTCCGCCGCATCCCATTCCCATGCGTTGACTGCAGCGAGCCCAAGGGCAGTGTGTGCTTCGGCCAGGGTTGTGTCGCGCTGAAGAGCGCGTTCCGCATCAGTTCTTGTTTTCTCTAACGCGTCACGAGGCGAAGCGTCGGTGTACTGCGGAAGCAGGGCATATGCGATTGCTCGTGCTGCGTACGCGCGGGCGAATTGAGGATCCTTTGCTATCGCAACATCGAAGTGAGCGATCGCTTTTCTCAGATTCGCGGCGCCCCGTGCATTCCAGAAGTAGCGGCCACGAAGATATGAGTCGTACGCCTCGAGATTAGTGGTTCCCGCTGTCGCTGACGTCGCTCCCTCAACACGCTCGCGTGAGAGTCGCGGCTGAAGAGCCGCTGCAATCGATTTTGCGATCTCTTCCTGAACAGCGAACACATCGCTCGCTTCACGCTCGTATGTGTCGGACCACAATGACAGGCCGTCATGTGTGCTGGTGAGCTGTCCAGTCACTCTCAATTTTCCGCCTGCGCGCCTGACGGTTCCCTCGAGCACTGCCTGCACATTCAGCCGCTTTCCAATCTCGCCCACCTCTACATCCTTTCGGCCCTTGAAGGTGTACGAAGAAGTTCTCGAAGCAACGCGAAGACCTGGAATCCTGTTGAGCGCATTGGCAAGCTCGTCGCTCATTCCATCGCTGAAGTATTCGTCCTCTGTAGTGCCGCCAACATTCACCAACGGGAGCACGGCGACTGATTGAATTCCGGAATCACTGCCGCTACCGGTCCTGGCCTTGAATACAACTGCCGCAACTATCAAAGCTGCTGCCAGCACACCGACGGTGACGAACCCGATCTTCGGCCAATTCTTCCTGGGCTCGATTGTAATCGAGCCACTTCGAGACACCTCATCAGACTGCTGAAGCAGATGCGCGAGCTCCGCCGCTGTCTGCGGGCGATCCGAAGGTCTCTTCTCGAGACACTTCATGACG